>JALVEM010000276.1 GCA_027030825.1 Thiohalobacter sp. | reverse complement strand
TTAGCGCTGGCGACGCCGATGGAACCCTTGGCCTCCGCCTCCACGTACCAGTTTTCGGTCTTCTCCTGGGTCGCCGTGTCGGTCGTCTCGTTCATCACCGTTTCGGCGAACCGCTCGCTGGAACTCTCGTCATAGGAATCGATGATCGACGAGGCCAGCGCCTTGCTCTCCTCGGTGGCGCGCCAGGTTCGCGTCGAGATGGCCGTGGTCTCGCCCGGCAGGAGGGAGAAGGTCTTGACCGTCTTCCCCAGGCCGTAGTCGCCGAGGAAGGAACTGATGCCGACCACCTGGATGAGGAACAGCGCCGGCTCGGGATCGGCATTCACGTCCACCGGCGCCTCGGTCACTCCCCCGCCCCAGGTGGTGGTGGGGTAGTCGACGATCCCCGATTCGAGCCGCGCGAGGCTCGCCTGGAAGCCGCTGCTTGCCTCGTCCACTTCATTCGTCGATTCCGTACTCGCTGCGTCATCGGTCCGGCCAAGCTTTTTATCGGAGACTTTCGGCTTCGTGCCCTTGCCATCACCGTCGACCAACAAAGCCTGGCTTCCGGAGCCACCACCACGCGGCCAGCTTCCGGCCCGACCCTGGACCCAGTTGCGCAGCGATCCCGTGGTCGCCAGCACCTCCTGTGCGCTTGCCGTCACCTCGACCTGAAGCTGACGGATCGCCGGCTTCACGCGGGACGGGCGGCGCGCAGCCCAGGCGCCGAACCAGGCCGAGGCGAGCAGCTCCGGCTTGCGGACGTCCCAGGTGTCGTCGTCGCCCTTCTCCAGACCGAGGTAGTCGGCCCATCGTGTGCCGATCTCGGAGGCCTCGTCGCGCCAGTAGGACTTGGGCGTGTCCTCGATCCGAATGATGCGCCGCCCGGTGTGATGGCTGGGCTGCGGCAGGTACTGGTTGATGACCGCGCCCGGCCCGGTGTCCCCGACGAAGGTGACCAGCGGGGATTCGGTCGGGGTCGCCTGGGCGGTATCGCGTTGCGCGTCGTTGGCCCCGGGGCGTGCCTTCTGTTGTTTGGTCGGTTTGGTCGCTTTTGCCATGGCTGCTTCCTCGTCTTGGATACAGAAAATCACATGCTGGAAGCGCCAGGCCTCCCGTCTTACAGTGATCGCCTGAGAGAAAGCGTAGTCCCCGGCGGGTCGGCGGCTGGGTAATCCGAACGGCAGGAAGGTGAGATATTCCCCTTCCCGCCGGCACCCCTCGGCTGGCCGACCGGTATCAGAACCAGCGCCTCACGCGGGCCTGGTAGTCCAGATACGCCTGGCCGAAGCGGCGTGTCAGGTACGCCTCCTCGCGCGCGATCACGTAGTACCTGACCACCGCGAGCGCCGGGAGCAGCGTGACCAGGATCCAGCCGTTGCCGCTGATCAGGCCGACACCCGTCTGCAGCAGCGCCAGTGCCAGATACAGCGGGTTGCGGGTGAAGCGGAAAGGCCCGCCATCCATCAGATCATTGATCGGCCGGTTGGGCGGCACCGGGTTGTCGCTGCGGGCGAACTGACGGAATGCCGAGCCGACGATCCATAGCGAAAGGAACAGCAGCCCGGCCCCGAGTCCGACCAGGAGGCCGGATCTCGGCAGCGACAGCGGCAGGAACGCCGCCATGCCGATCGCCGCCATGACGGCGATCAGATGGATCAGCGGCGGCGGAAAATGGACATTGGCGTGGTCCGCTTTTTCGTCATTCTTCGTTTCAGTCTGCCGGGTGCTGCGGGAACAGCGACACAGTGATGCGCTCATCTCTCTCTCCTTTTTCAGGGTGGGGCTTACGGCTGTTGGCGTGGTGGTGTCATCACCCTGCCCTGCACCTGTTTTTCATGCCAGTCGCGGATCGCTGCCGCGATCTCCATGGGTGCGTCCTCCTGGATGAAATGCGCGGCACGGTCCAGCAGCAGGGTCCGGTGCCTGGGGAACAGGGATTCGAAGCGGGTGCGTTCCGGCGCCTGAAAGGCGAAGTCCTGCGTGCCCCAGGTCAACAACACCGGGCGATCGGCCAGGCTCGGGAGGCGTGCGTAGATGTCGGCCAGGAAGGCATGGGCGCCGCGCAACTGGGCCGGGGAGATATGGGTGGGGGCCCGGCGCTCGCGCCTCGCGAAGGGACCGAGATACATGGCCAGCTCCCGATCGCTGAGCCCGGTGGCCACGCCCTTGGACATGAAGAAGCGCACCACCGCGTTGCAGCACCAGGCCCCGAAGCGTCCCGGCCATCCCCCCATGAGCAGGCTGAAGCCCTTCTGGCCCGCGCGCTCCAGCGGCCAGGCCCAGGTGTTGCCGATCACGAATCCGCTGATACGGTCAGGATCGTCCAGTGCCACCCGGAAGCCGATCGGCCCGCCCCAGTCCTGCATCAGGATGACCACATCGCGCAGGTCCAGTCGTCGCACAAGTTCGCTGGTCGCCCGGGCATGTTCCTCCGGGGTATGGCCATAGCCCTCTCCGGCCGTCGACAGGCCGAAGCCGGGGTAGTCCGGGGCGATCAGCCGAAACCGGTCCTTCAGGTTCGACACGATATCCCGGTACAGGAAGGACCAGGTGGGATTGCCGTGCAGCAGCAACAGCACCGGCCCCTCGCCCTCGTCGATATAGTGCAGCCGCCCGCCATCCTCGAGCGGCAGGTAGTG
>JALVEM010000275.1 GCA_027030825.1 Thiohalobacter sp. | reverse complement strand
CCGTCGCCAGTAGGCCAGCTCGTAACGCCGGGCCTCCAGGCGATTGGCCTTCATGTAATCGATATAGCGCGCCAGCTCGCGGTTCGACAGCTGTTCCGGACGTCGCGCCGCCAGATCCAGCAGTCCGGGATCGATCAGCGATGGCCATGCCATCTCGGGACGACGGGTGATCACGAGCCGCTGCTCCCGATAGATCGTCTCCGTCACGTCGAGCAGCCTCCAGCCTGCCTCGCCGAGATGGATCGCCTCTCTGGCGCGCAGGGTGCGTTCGATGCGCACGTGATCGGGCAACTCGTGAATCCTCACTCCGAGCACCCGGCCATCCGGCGTCACCTGCGCGAGATGAATGAAGCGGGTGCCTTCACGTATCCAGTACCCGCCGCGATGGACATGCGCCACCTGCTCCCGACGCGCCTCGGCCCGATGCTGCTGCGCCAGGCGATCCGCGGCGGGCGCAACCCATTCCTGCACGAACAGCGTCCCCAGGGCGAGCAACGCCACCGTGGCCAGGACACCGAGCATGATCCGCAGCCTCGACAGCCCTGCGGTACGCAGGGCGGTCAGTTCGTTGGCCGCGGCGAGATGCCCCAGGCCGAGCAGGGTGCCGAGCAGCACAGCCATCGGAAAGAGACGAACTGCGCGACCGGGCAGGGTCAGGGCAAGATAGACAAGCACATCGCCCGTTCCGTACTGTCCCTGCCCTACATCCTGCAGTTCCCTCACGAAGGCGAAGAACAGGTCGATGGAAAGCAACGCCAGCAGGGCCAGGCCGCTGGCCGCCAGCACGGTTCTCCCCAGGTAACGATCGACGATCACGACCCGCGCTCCCGCAGGCGGCGGAAGGTGCCGTGCCGGTACTCGAGCCAGAGGATCACAGCCAGCGGCAGCAGATGCACGATCCAGAGCCCGGGGAAGGCAGGGAAACGGCCGCGCTCCACCCAGGCCTGCACCGTGGCCAGCAGATTGTAGTAGACGATGAAGAACAGAATTCCGCTGAGCAGGCCGGCATAGCGGCCTTCTCTCGGCAAGGAACGAGCCAGTGGAACGGCCAGCAGCAGCAACAGCAGGGTGGCCACCGGAAGCGACAGGCGCCATTGCAGCTCGGCCCGATCGTCATTGCGCGAGGAGGCCAGCAGGATACCCGTGGGCAGGGCATCCTTCTTGATGCGCGCGAGTTCCGGCGGGCCCGAGGCCATGCGCAGGCCATGAGTCGAGAAACGCGACACCAGCACCTCGTCGCGTCCGGGTTCGCCTTCGATCCGCCAGCCATCCTCCAGCAGCAGGTAACGCTGGCCTGTCTCGGGGTCGAAACGCAGGCGCGCCCGGCGCGCAGTGACCACCACCGGACGCCCCTGGCGCTCGGTGCGAACGAAGACATTCTCCAGCCGGCGCTGCTGCTGGCGGATGCGTTCGGCGAAAAATACGATGTCGCCCTGCGGCGCCTCCTGAAAGCGTCCCGGTACCACCGCCGTGATGTCGGGATTCCGCTGGGCCGCGAGAAGCAGGCGGTAACCGGACATGGCCGCGGAGGGTGCGGCCTGCAGGGACAGAAAGGCCGTCAGCATGGCCATGAACAGGCCGAGCACGAACAGGGGACGATAGAACAGCCCGGGACCGCCGCCGGTGGCCTGCATGACAACGATCTCGTGGTCTCGATGCAACCGCCCCAGCCCCAGAATCGCCCCCAGGAACAGTGCCAGCGGCAGGATGGTCGCCAGATAGGGGATGGATTTCAGGCCCAGCAGGGAAAAGATGAGCGAGGATGGCACTTCGCCCGAGGCAGCCTGCGCCAGATAACGCGCAAAGCGGTTGGCAATCACGATGGCCCACAGCACGAGCGTCACGGCAAGGGCGTGTGAGAGCACTTCCCGCAGGAGATAGCGTTCCAGAATACGCAGCATTCGCCAGCCGGAGGACGGATTGCCAAAGCGAACCCGGGAGACTACCCTACGCGCCAGACTTGGGCAAACCCGCAAGCGGCGTCCGTGCTCCTCGGGCGCAAGACGAGAAGGAGTAGAAAGACGATGGATTACAGCGTCAAGAGCGGCAGTCCGGAGAAACAGCGCACCGCGGCCGTGGTAGTCGGCATCCACGAACGACGGCGGATGACACCGGCGGCACAGGCGCTGAACGAAGCCTCGGGCGGGGCGCTGGCCCAGGTGCTGCGCCGCGGCGACATGGACGGCAAGCTCGGCACCACCCTCCTGCTCCAGCAGCTCGAAGGTACCTTCGCACAGCGGGTGTTGCTGGTGGGATGCGGCAAGGAGCGCGACTTCGACGAGACCCGTTACCGCCAGGTGATCGAGACGACCACACGCGAACTCGACCAGCGTGGCGCCAGCGAGGCCGTGAGCTATCTCACCGAACTGCGCATCAAGGGGCGTGACGCCGCCTGGATGGTACGCCAGCACGTGGAAGCCTCCGAAGCGGCCCGCTACCGCTTCACGCGCATGAAGAGCGAGCACGAGGATCCGGCGCATCCGCTCAAGCGGCTGGTGCTCTCGGTTCCGAGCCGGGCGGACATCGCTGCCGGCGAGCAGGCCGTCGAGGAGGGTCTGGCGATCGCCGAGGGCGTGGCCCTGGCACGGGATCTGGGCAATCTGCCCGGCAACGTCTGCACGCCCACCTATCTCGCC
>JALVEM010000274.1 GCA_027030825.1 Thiohalobacter sp. | reverse complement strand
CAATTCCAGGAACATGAATCAGATTCAATATGACCATGAAAAAACGTCATTTGATTCAAACACGTTCCGGGGCTAGCCTGCAAGCACGGTACGGATTCGGGGAGGAACGGCGATGCAGGCACACAATCTGGGATTCCCGCGCATCGGCGCGCAGCGGGAACTGAAGTTCGCACTGGAGCGGTACTGGCGCGGCGAGATCGACCGCGAGGCGCTGGAGGCCGAGGGCCGGTCCCTGCGCGCAGCGCACTGGAAGCGGCAGCAGGCCGCCGGGCTGGACCGGATTCCGGTGGGCGACTTCTCCTTTTACGATCAGGTGCTGGACCACTCGGCGATGTTCGGCGTGGTGCCGGAGCGCTTCGGCTGGGACGGGGGCGAGGTGGATCTGGACCTGTACTTTCGCATGGCGCGGGGGCGGGCACCGAGTGGTGCGCCGGCCGCGGCCTGCGAAATGACCAAGTGGTTCGACACCAACTATCACTATCTGGTGCCCGAGGTCGTCAGGGGGCAGCGCTTCGCGCTGTCCTCGCGGCGGCTGTTCGACGAGGTGGCCGAGGCGGCCGCGCTCGGCATTCCGTTCAAGCCGGTGCTCATCGGGCCGCTCACCTGGCTGTGGCTGGCCAAGACCCGCGGCGAGCCCTTCGACCGGCTGGAGCTGCTGGACGACCTGCTGGCGGTGTATAGCGAGGTGCTGGACGAACTGGCCCGGCTCGGGGCCGAGTGGGTGCAGATCGACGAGCCGGCGCTGGTGCTGGATCTGCCGCCGGCCTGGAAGCAGGCCTACGAGTCGGCCTACCACCGGCTGCAGTCGGCGCCCGTCGAGCTGATGCTCACCACCTATTTCGGCGCCCTGGAAGACAACCTGGGGCTGGCGCTCTCGCTGCCCACGGCCGGCATCCACATCGATCTGGTGCGGGCGCCGGGCCAGCTCGAGGCGGTGCTCGACCGTCTGCCGCCCTACAAGCAGCTCTCGCTGGGGCTGGTGGACGGGCGCAATGTGTGGCGCACCGATCTGGATGCCGCGCTGGGCGTGCTGGAAGTTGCCGCGGGGCGCATCGGAGCCGAGCGCCTGTGGGTGGGGCCTTCCTGTTCGCTGCTGCATGTGCCGGTGGACCTGGCGCCGGAACAGGCGCTGGACGAGGAGCTGCGTTCCTGGCTGGCGTTCGCGGTGCAGAAGCTCGACGAGGTCGTCCTGCTGCGCCGTGCCCTGGTCGAGGGCCGCGAGGCCGTGGCCGAGGCGCTGGAGGCGGCGCGGGCAGCGCTCGCGTCCCGTCGCAACTCGCCGAGGATCCATCGCCCGGAGGTGGCGGAACGGCTGGATGGCATCGACGAGACCATGCTCTCGCGCCGGCATCCCTATCCCGAGCGGCGGCCCCTGCAGCGGGCGCGGCTGGATCTGCCGCTGTTTCCCACCACCACCATCGGCTCCTTCCCGCAGACGGCCGAGATCCGTCAGGCGCGCCGCGATTTCCTGGAGGGGCGGCTCGCCGAGGCGGACTATCGTGCACGCATGCACGAGGAGATCGCCCATGTGGTGCGCAAACAGGAGGAATGCGGGCTCGACATGCTGGTGCACGGCGAGCCCGAGCGCAACGACATGGTGGAGTACTTCGGCGAACGGCTCGAGGGCTTCGCCATCACCCGCTTCGGCTGGGTGCAATCCTACGGCTCGCGCTGCGTGAAGCCGCCCATCATCTTTGGCGATGTCGCCAGGCCCGGGCCGATGACGGTGGACTGGATCCGTTATGCGCAGTCGCTCACCGAGCGGCCGGTGAAGGGCATGCTCACGGGGCCGGTCACCATGCTCAACTGGTCCTTCGTGCGCGACGACCAGCCGCGGGCGCGGACCTGCGCCCAGATTGCGCTGGCCCTGCGCGACGAGGTGCTGGATCTGGAGGCAGCGGGTATCAAGGCCATCCAGATCGACGAGGCCGCCCTGCGCGAGGGCCTGCCGCTGCGCCGCGCTGAGTGGAAGGAATACCTGGACTGGGCGGTGCGCGCCTTCCGCCTCACCGCTTCCGGCGTGCGCGACGAGACCCAGATCCACACCCACATGTGCTACTCCGAGTTCAACGACATCATCGAGTCCATCGCCGAAATGGATGCCGATGTCATCACCATCGAGACCTCCCGTTCGCACATGGAGCTGCTCGATGCTTTCGTCGACTTCGAGTATCCCAACGAGATCGGCCCGGGGGTGTACGACATCCATTCGCCCAATGTGCCCACGGTGGACGAGATGGTGGCGCTGATGCAGCTGGCCGCCGAGCGCATTCCGGCCGAGCGGCTGTGGGTCAATCCCGACTGCGGGCTCAAGACCCGCGGCTGGGCCGAGGTTGAACCGGCGCTGCGCAACCTGGTCGAGGCGGCCAGGCGGCTGCGCGCCGAATTCGCCCTGAGCCGGGCAGGCGGGGTGTGAAACTCCAGGCCTTTCGTCAGGCGCTGCCGGCCCGGCTGGCCGGCTGGTCGGTGAGCTCGCCGGACGGGGCCTCAGCTCCGGCGCCGGTCTCCGCCAGGCTCCGGATACGGATGTTGTTCTTGCCTCTTTCCTTGGCCTCGTAGAGAGCGGTATCGGCCTGCAGGAGCAGGTCCTCGATGCTTTCGGCATCCTCCGGGAAGATGGCGCCGCCGATGCTGAGGGTCACG
>JALVEM010000273.1 GCA_027030825.1 Thiohalobacter sp. | reverse complement strand
CATGCGGATTTCCGCCCCGGCGATGTGCGGCATTCCCTCGCCAACATAGACAAGGCGAAACGCCTGCTGGGATACGAGCCGTCCCACGACATCAAGGCGGGCTTGCGTGAGGCGATAGGCTGGTATGTGGAAAATGCCGCGAGACTGGCGGCTCAGGCGGCCAGCGTGGCCAATGCCGGATGATCACGGCAAAAGAATCCTGCGAACAGGCGCAAGGCAGGACACATTCTTGTTCAATCGAGGCGACAGGGTCATGACATTCAAACCCATCACGGACAGAAAAATCAGATTTGCCCTGGCGGGCTGCGGACGCATATCCGGCAAGCACTTCGATGCCATCAGGCAGCATGGCGAACGGTGTGAACTCGTGGATGTGTGCGATATCGATCCCCTGGCGCTCAAGGCCGCCGTGGAAACAACGGGGGCGAGGGGGCATGACGACTATGAAGCCATGCTGGAGAAAACCGATGCGGATTGCGTCATTCTGACGACGCCGAGCGGCCTTCACCCGGATCAGACCATCCGGGCCGCACAGAGCGGCCGGCATGTCATGACGGAAAAGCCCATGGCCACCCGCTGGGCTGATGGAATGCGTATGGTGGATGCCTGTGACCATGCCGGGGTCAAGCTGTTCGTGGTCAAGCAGAACCGCAGGAACGCAACCCTGCAGCTGCTCAAGAAGGCGGTGGAGGAGAAACGGTTCGGGCGTATCTACGCTGTCGCCGTCAATGTGTTCTGGACGCGCCCGCAGGAATATTACGACCAGGCGAAGTGGCGCGGAACATGGGAATTCGACGGTGGCGCTTTCATGAACCAGGCCAGCCATTATGTCGACCTGCTGGACTGGTTGATCGGCCCGGTGGAGAGCGTCATGGGCTACACGGGTACGCTGGCGCGCGACATCGAGGTGGAGGATTCCGGCGTGGCCGCCCTGCGCTGGCGCAGCGGCGCCATGGGCACCATCAACGTGACAATGCTGACCTATCCCAGGAATCTGGAGGGCAGCATAACCATTCTGGGAGAAAAGGGCTCGGTGCGCGTCGGCGGTGTTGCGGTCAATGAAATCCAGCACTGGGAATTCGCCGAACCGGCTCCGGAGGATGAAAACATCCGCACCGCCAGCTACGAGACCACAAGCGTTTATGGCTTCGGTCATCCGCTGTATTATGACAACGTCATCAAGACCCTCCGTGGAGAGGCCGAAGCCGAAACCGACGGCCGCGAGGGCCTGAAGAGCCTGGAACTGCTCATCGCCATTTATCTCTCCGCGCGGGACGGCAGGCGCGTGGCCTTGCCGCTGGAGTATTGACTTGAGCGCCGTCGTGCATGAAACGGCCATCGTCGATGATGGCGCCCGGATCGGTGCGGAGACCCGCGTCTGGCACTGGACGCATGTATGTTCCGGCGCGGTCATCGGCAAGGGCTGCTCGCTTGGGCAGAACGTCTTTATCGCCCCTGGCGTGCGCATTGGCGACAATGTCCGCATTCAAAACAATGTCTCCATTTATGATGGTGTCATTCTGGAAGATGATGTCTTCTGTGGTCCCAGCATGGTATTCACCAATGTCCTCAACCCCCGTGCGGCGGTGCCGCGCAAGGACGAATACCGGCGGACTCTCGTGCGCAGGGGGGCGACACTCGGTGCCAATTGCACAATCGTCTGCGGTCATGAAATCGGTGCCTGGGCCTTCGTCGCGGCTGGAGCCGTGGTTACGCATGATGTTCCCGCCTTCGCTCTCGTTGCCGGTGTGCCTGCCAGGCAGACAGGCTGGATGTCGAGACATGGAGAGCGCATTCCCCTGCCTTTGGAAGGCGAGGGCGAATACATCTGTCCGCATACGAAAGATCATTATCGCCTGTCAGGGAAGGAATTGACGTGTCAGACGGCGTGAGCATCCCGTTCATCGATCTGAAAACCCAGCAGGCGCGCATCCGCGCGGATCTCGATGCCCGCATGGCCAAAGTGCTCGCGCATGGCCGGTATATCATGGGGCCGGAAGTCGCCGAGATGGAGGAGCGTCTGGCTCAGGCATGTGGCGCGAAGGCCTGTATCGCCGTATCCTCCGGCACGGAGGCGCTGCTGATCTCGCTCATGGCCCTGGGCGTCTCGGCCGGGGACGAGGTGATTACGACACCATTCACCTTCGTCTCCACGGCAGAGGTCATCGCCCTCCTTGGCGCCCGCCCGGTGTTCGTAGATATACAGCCTGATACATGCAATATCGACCCGGAAGCGGTTGAGGCCGCCATTACGGAGCGCACACGCGCCATCATTCCCGTGTCGCTTTACGGGCAGCCCGCGGACATGGACGAGATCAACGCCATCGCCCGGCGGCACGGGCTTGCCGTCATCGAGGACGGCGCCCAGAGTTTCGGAGCGGAATACAAGGAGCGCCGCTCATGCAATCTTTCCATGCTGGGCTGCACCAGCTTTTTTCCCAGCAAGCCGCTCGGCTGCTATGGAGACGGCGGGGCGATTTTCACCAGTGACGAGGCCCTGGCACAGGCATGCCGGGAAATCCGCGTGCATGGCCAGTCACGCCGTTATGTGCATGACAGGGTCGGAGTCGGCGGGCGCATGGACACACTGCAATGTGCCGTTGTGCTGGCGAAACTCGAAATTTTCGGTGATGAAACAGAACCGCG
>JALVEM010000272.1 GCA_027030825.1 Thiohalobacter sp. | reverse complement strand
CGTTGCTCGAAAACTATCCCGCGACCATCGAACGGCTGGTCCGGGAGCAGACCGGGCAGACACTCACGATCGGCGAGATGGATTTCGGCTGGTCGGCATACGGGCCCGAGATGCGTTTCCACGATGTGGCATTGCACGTGGAAGGGCGTTCGAAGCCGATCATCACCATCGGGGAGCTCGGCATCGGGCTGGATCTTCCGGACACGCTGCTCGCCGGTCAGGTGGTCACGCGCAGGATCCGCCTGCAGGATGCTTCCCTGGCGCTGGTGCGGACCGCCGATGGCATCGTGCATCTCGAGGGTGCCCCGCATGTCCGGAGCAACTTCCTGACGCTGCTGCTCGACCAGCCGCGGCTGCAGGCGAGCGGAATCACGCTTCGGTTTCGCGACGAACGCCTGCTGCCCGAGGGAATCCGGATCACCGATCTTGCTTTCGACCTGCGCCATCGTGGCGACCGGCGTCAGCTTTGGTTCGAGCTGCGGCCGGAGCAGGCGCTGGCCCGCCGGCTGCGGGGCGGCTTCGATTTCTCGGGGTGGGAGGGCGGCCTCCAGGCCCTGCACGGCAAGTGGTATCTCGAGGGCAGCGGGCTGGGTCTGGAGGCCATCGAGCGGCGGCTGTGGCCGAAGGCCGCCTGGCAGCTGGCCGGGGTGGCCGAGCTGGCTCTTTGGGGCGAGCTGGAGGACGGGCGCCCCGTGTCCGTGAGCGTCGAATCGACGTTGCGTCTGCCCTCGCTGATCCGGCGGGGGATGGCGGTGCCGGTCTTCGTGGCCGGTTCCCTGGAGACACGCCTGCGCTGGCAGCGCACCGCGGACGGCCATCGCCTGGATCTGGACAGGCTGCGCATCCAGCAGGCGAGCCAGCCGTATCGGGAGACCCGCGGCACCCTGAAACTGCAAAGGTCAGGAAAGGAGTGGGGCGTCAGGCTCGGACTCGACCGGCTCGAGACCGGCATCTTCAGCGGACTCGTGCGAACCTTCGCGTCCGATCTCCCGCCCATCGTCCACGCCCTGGCCAATGCCCGCGCCCGTCTCGAAGATCTGCAGCTGGCATTCCGGCTCCCGGACGGTTCCCGCCATCCCGAGGGTGTCCGCCTTGCAACAGGGTTTCTGCTGGAATTCCTGCCACCGTACGAGCAGCTGCCGGGTGTGCAGCATCTGGCCGGACGACTGCGGCTGGGCGAGGGGCGTGGCGAAGCCGTGCTGGACTCGAGGGATGTCGTGGTCGAGATGCCGCGCCTGTTCGACCATCGGCTCTCGTTCGATCGTCTGGCCGGGCAGGTGAACTGGGCGACGGACACCGGGTGGCGGGTCCGGGTGTCCCGCCTGCGCCTGGAGAACCGGGATCTCGCACTCGTCGGAGCTGCGCGTCTTCGACAGGTGGCGGGGCGCAGCACACCGGAGGCCGCGATCGATCTGCGGATCGAGCGTGCCCGGGTCGCGGCGGTGCCCGGCTATCTTCCGCGGCGTGTGATGAAGCCGCGTCCCGTTCACTGGCTCGAGCAGGCCCTGGCGGGCGGGCGGGTGACGGCGGGCCATGTGCGCATCCACGGCAACCTGGGGGATCTTCCCTTCGATCGGGGACGCGGGCGGATGGATATCCTGGCGCGGGTCGAGGAGGGCGTGCTCGACTATCACCCGGACTGGCATCGCATCGAGCACATCCGGGCCGACGTGCGGTTCCGCAATGCCGAGATGCGGATTCACAGCACCAGCGCCCGCATCCTCGACGTGGATCTGGAGAACGTGACGGTCGGGATCCGGGACCTGCGCCGTTCTCCCCTCACGGCAGAGGGACAGGCGCATGGCGCCTTCGAAAGCATGCTGCGCTACGTGCGCGAGAGCCCGCTGGCGGAGCGGGGCTATCACGTCGAACGCCTGCGGGGCGGTGGGACGGCGGCGCTCGATCTGTCGCTGGAAGTGCCGCTGCGCCCGGCGCATGGCCAGCAGGTGCGGGTCAAGGGCGCATTGCATCTCGATCACGACCGGCTCGAGGTCGTCGGTTATCCCGTCACCTTCGAGAACATCCGCGGGCGCGTCCACTTCACTCATGAGGGCATCGAGGGACGCGATCTCGAGGCGCGGCTCTGGAAGGCGCCGATCAGGCTCGACATCGCGACGCTGAAGGATGCCGAAGTCACGCGCGTGACGCTCGACGGCCCCATTCCCGTGGTAGCCCGACTCCGCGAGGCGGGATTCCCCCTGGCCGGTAGATTCAGCGGCGAGGCCGACTGGCAGGCCAGGCTGGACATCGGTCGCGGCGCAGCCGGCATGCAGATGGTGCTGGCCTCGGAGCTGCAGGGCATCGGCATCGACCTGCCCGAACCGCTCGGCAAGCCCGGGCAGGAAAGACGCGGTTTCCGGCTGACCACCCACCTGGACGAGAAGGGTCCCGGCCCCTTGCGCGTCGTGTACGGTAAGCACTCGGCCGCGGTGGAACTCGCCGACGAGGCGGGATTCCGGATCCGTCGCGCTGCAGTCCTTTTCGGGGGCGCCGCCGTCGAGCTTCCGGACGAGCCCGGACTCTCGATCGCGGGGCGCCTCGAACGCCTCTCGCTCGATGCCTGGCGCGCACTCCTCGAGCAGGGGCCGGGCCGGGGGATTTCGTTGCCTCCGCTCGATCGCGTCGAACTGGCCATCGGCGAGCTGCAGCTGCTC
>JALVEM010000271.1 GCA_027030825.1 Thiohalobacter sp. | reverse complement strand
AATCCCGACGAGGCCAAGCGGCACGGCAAGGACGGGGACAACATCGCACCCGGCTTCCGTATCTCGGGGCTCGGGCAGCTCATCGAGGCCGGCATCCAGTCGGATCGTCTCGTCGTCTTTGGTGATTAACTGACAATTCTGGAAGGTCAAGACTATGGAACCGTGGGAAGAAGAGGAAGGTCCGGTCAAGAAGTTCATGTACGTGAACCGCAAGGCTCCGTACGGGACGATCTATGCGCTCGAGTCCCTCGAGGTGGTCCTGATCGCCGCCGCCTTCGACCAGGACGTGACCCTGGTGTTCATCGACGACGGCGTCTACCAGCTCATGAAGGGCCAGGACACGACCGGCATCGGGATGAAGAACTTCTCTCCGACCTATCGCGCCCTCGAGGGCTACGATATCGAGAAGCTCTATGTCGAGAAGGAATCGCTCGAATCGCGCGGCCTCTCCGCCGACGACATGATCGTCGACGTCGAGGTCAAGACGCGCAGCGAGATCGCGGACCTCATGGAAGAACAGGACGTGATCCTGAGCTTCTGACATCACGGGAGAACATCCAATGGCAATGCTGCATACCGTCAACAAGTCCGCGTTCGAGAACCGCAGCCTGGACTCCTGTATCGCGCACGCGAAGCCCGGCAGTTCCATCCTGCTGTTCGAGGACGGCGTCGTCGCCGCGATGGAAGGGACCATCATCTCCGACAAGGTGAAGTCCATTCTCGGCGACGTCAAGGTTTATGTTCTTGGCCCTGATCTCAGGGCAAGGGGTCTGAGCACCGACAAGGTGATCGACGGCGTCACCGTACTCGACGACTACGGTGGTTTCGTGGACCTGGTCACTGAGCATGACAATGTTCAGGCTTGGCTCTGACTGTTTCGTCAACACCATCCAATCTGCATCGCAAGGAGATCGATCATGCCCATCGAAGTGAACGGTAAGGTCATCGAGACCGACGAGGAAGGCTACCTGGCCAATCTGAACGACTGGACTCCGGAAATCGCCGAAGCCATGGCGAAGGAAGACGGCGTTGAGCTGACCGACAACCACTGGGAGGTCATCAACTTCCTGCGCGAGTACTATGACGAGTACCAGATCGCGCCGGCCGTCCGCGTGCTGACCAAGGCCATCGGCAAGAAGCTCGGCAAGGAAAAGGGCAACAGCAAGTATCTCTACGAGCTGTTCCCCTACGGCCCGGCAAAGCAGGCGTGCAAGTACGCCGGTCTGCCGAAGCCGACCGGCTGCGTCTGAGTCCAGACACGCAAACCGAGAACGGGGGATGCGATCCTGCATCCCCCGCTCGTGAAGTTTCAAGGAGACAACGGTGTCCACGGTTAGCGTCATCTATGCAGTGCTGTTCTACTTTGCCACGGCGGTCCTGGTATTCGGCGTCGGATACAAGATCTATCAGTACGCAAGGACCCCGGCACCCCTGAAGATTCCTACCACGCCGGCACCGGTCACGGTCGCGGGCGTCGTCTGGCGCATGTTCCGTGAAGTTGTCTTCTTCCACAGCCTGTTCCGCGGCAACAAGTGGATCTGGCTCTTCGGCTGGATCTTTCATTTCTCGCTGCTGCTCGTGCTGCTCCGTCACCTTCGCTATTTCACCAATCCGGTCTGGGAGTGGGTGGCGCTGATCCAGCCGTTCGGCAAGTACGCGGCCTTCGGCATGGTGATCGGGCTGCTCGGCCTCTGGTCCCGCCGCATCCTCGTGGCGAGGGTTCGGTTCATCACCTCGCCTTCGGACCACTTCATGCTCGCCCTGCTGGTCGGCATCGGCATCTCCGGCATGAGCATGACGTTCCTCTCGCATACGGACATCGTCTCGCTGAAGGCGTTCTTCCTGGGGCTGATGCGCTTCGAGATCCAGCCGCTGCCGGCCGACATCAATCTGCTGATCCATCTGGCACTGGTGGCCACCCTGATGATCCTGTTCCCGATCAGCAAGCTGCTGCATGCCCCGGGCGTCTTCTTCAGCCCGACGCGCAACCAGGTCGACAACCCGCGCGAGAAACGGCACCTGGCCCCCTGGGCCGCCGAGCTCGAGCGCCAGTCTTCCACGTGAGTTGACACGAATCCTCTGAAAGGAGCCTGACCGTGGCCGATTTCGAAGTTCCAAAGTTCAGAGAGATCCCCATCATTCCCGAACCGCATCCGGGGGTCATGGCGCACAGCAAGCCATTCGTGGCCAAGCCGGAGTTCCAGCAGCCGCTGGGCTATCCGGGGGAGCTGGTCGACAACTGGCAGGAAGCCGCTCTGGACAAGATGAAGGACCTGCTGGGCAAGTACCGTTCCCTGCGGGTGTTTCTGGACATCTGCGTCAAGTGCGGCTCCTGCACGGACAAGTGCCACTACTACCTCGGCACGACCGATGCCTACAACATGCCGGTCGCCCGCCAGGATCTGCTGCGCAAGGTCTATCGCCGCTACTTCACCTTCGCCGGCAAGTTCTTCGGCAAGCTGGGGATCCCCGAGTTCGTCGGCGCCACGGACCTCACGAAGGAGGTCCTGGACGAGTGGTACAGCTACTTCCACCAGTGCTCCCAGTGCCGCCGCTGTTCCGTCTTCTGCCCCTACGGCATCGACACGGCGGAAATCTCCATGGCGGCCCGCGAGATCATGGACGCGGTCGGTCTCGGGCAGAAATACTGCAACGA
>JALVEM010000270.1 GCA_027030825.1 Thiohalobacter sp. | reverse complement strand
CGGCATCGACTGGCACGCACGCATTCTGCCGCTGCGGGTGCTGGGCAAGTGCGGCGGGGATGCGCTCGATCTGGCGGATGCCGTGCTCTGGGCCGTGGGCGGTGCCGTGCCCGGCCTGCCGGACAATCCGACGCCGGCGACGGTCATCAACATCAGTGCGGCCGGCAACGGCAGCTGTCCTGCGTTGCTGCAGGCGGCCATCGACGAGGCCCGCCGCCGTGGAGCAGTCGTGGTGGTGGCCGCCGGCAATGCGGCCGCGCATCTTGCCGGCGGGAACACGAAGGACCTGTATCCCGCCAACTGCAATCACGTGCTGACGGTGACGGCTACAGACATCCAGGGCGACAGGTTGCTGTCCGCCTATCACGGCGCCGAGGTCGCCCTGGCGGCGCCCGGCAAGGGGATCACCACATTGAGCAATGCGGGCACGGTGGCTGCCGATCCCGCGGGTGACCGCTACGTGGTGGCGACCGGCACCAGCCTGGCCGCGCCGCACGTGGCTGCCGCGGCCGCCATGGTGCGGGCCGCCAATCCGGCACTGACGGCGGACGAGGTCGGAAACCTGCTGAGGATCACGGCACGGCCGTTTCCGGCCGGCAGTACCTGCACACCGGCCGACTGCGGCGCGGGCATCCTCGATCTCGAGGCCGCAGTGCAGCGGGCCGGCGGTTTTTCCGGCAGCACTGCGAGCAGCGGGACCACCGGTTCGGGGGGTGGCGGCGGCGCGATGGCCGGATGGCTGTGGTTGCTCGCAGCCCGGGTGGCGAGGAGACGCGCACGATGCTGAGCGCACTGCGGAAGTTCTTCGACCAAGCCATTCGTCCTGCGGAGACGGCCGCGGACGCCGAAGCACGGGAGAGCGCGGTCCGCCGAGCCACCGCTGCCCTGCTGGTGGAAATGATGCGCGCCGACTTCTCGATCGATCCCGCGGAACGGGCGCATGTGCTCGAGCTGCTCGTCTCGCATTTCGACCTGGACGTGCCGACCGCGGAACGGCTGATGGCACTGGCCGAGGCGGAGGTGGCGGAGGCGAACGATCTCTTCGGTTTCACCCGGCTCGTGGACCGGGCCTGTTCACCGGAAGAGAAGATCCGGATCCTGGAGCTGCTGTGGGAGGTGGCCTGGGCCGACGGACGGCTGGACAAGTACGAGGAATATCTGGTCCGCAAGCTGGCGGATCTGCTTCATGTCCGGCATGCCGACATGATGCAGGCCAAGCACCGCGTGCTCGATCGCCTGGGGTCCGGCCGGCGGGAGGGCATCTGACGCCCGCAGGCCGGTCCGGCATGCCGGACCGGCCCCGGTCGCTCGGGTCCGTTCAGACCATTTCCTTGAGCCCCTTCAGCGGGGTCACCTTCACCACGTTACGTGCCGGCTTGGCCTTGAAGACCATCTCCTCGCCGGTGAAGGGATTGATGCCCTTGCGGGCCTTGGTGGCAGGCTTGCGCACGACCTTGATCTTCATCAGGCCCGGAACCGTGTAATAGCCCGGTCCGGTCCGCTTGCTGAGATCCCGCTTGATCAGCTGGGTGAGCGCGTCGAAGACGGCTGCGACATCCTTTTTCGTCAGTCCGGTCTTCTCGGCGATGTAGGTCATGGTTTCCGCCTTGGTGGTGGGTTTCTTCACCGCCTTTGCAGCGGCAGCCTTTTTCTTGGCAGTCTTCTTCGCAGCCTTTTTCCTGGCAGCCATCAGGATCGCTCCTCTGTTGCAGCATGAATGAACGAATGCCGCAGGCAAAGATAGCATATTGAATGGCGATGGGAAGCATTTCGCGCTTTTATTTCAGCATTTCGCAGGCACGGACCCTGTGTGCGGGGTGGCGCACGTCCGGCAGGGACGGGCTGGAGGGCCTGGGGTGACGGCAGGCTGCGTCAGGCATTCCGGGGGATTGCGGCCGACGGTAAAGAGCGGCCCCGTGCTGCCGATAGCTCATGTGAGCCCGGGATCCGAGAGGGTGCCGGTCGGGGCTGAATTCACCTCTGGAAAGCGGTCGAGTGCGCATGGTTGCTGCGAAAAAGATCATAGACAAGAAGTCACTGCAGTCGCTGATTCCCTTCAATGCCCTCTCACCCATGCACTTCAACGAGGTCTCCCGGAAGGCCGAGGTCGAAGAGGTGCCGGCGGGCAGGGATCTGTTCGTTGCGGGCGAGCGTGACGGCAAGTCGGTCTATGTGCTGGAAGGCGAGGTTCAGCTGCTCGACGGCAAGGAAGTGGTCGGCAGCGTCAAGGCGCATACCGACCTCGCCCGCCATCCGCTGGCGCATCAGCAGCCGCGCAAGGTCACGGCGAGGACGGCGACCCGCTGCACCATCGCCCGGGTCGACAGCAGCCTGCTCGACATCTTCCTGACCTGGGACCAGTCCTCCGGTTACGAGGTGACCGAGATCAACGAGGAGGACGACGACGACTGGATGACCCGCATTCTCCAGTCGGAGGCCTTTCTGCGGCTGCCCCCCTCCAACATCCAGCGCCTGCTCATGAGCATGGAGGCCGTGCCCGTCAAGGCCGGCGAAGTCGTCATCGAGCAGGGCAGCGAGGGCGACTATTTCTATGTGATCCGCTCCGGCCGTTGCGTGGTCACCCGCCGTCCGTCGCCCGGGGCACGCGAGGTCAAACTGGCCGAACTCGGTGACGGGGATGCCTTCGGCGAGGAGG
>JALVEM010000269.1 GCA_027030825.1 Thiohalobacter sp. | reverse complement strand
GCTTCGCGCTTTCCGGAATGACCGGGTGGCAAAGATCGCGCTCACTGTCACGCACCTGAAGGGGGTCGGCATGGAAGGAAAAACAATGAAATTTCTCCGTGCACTCTGTGCCTCTGCGACCTCGGCGTTCTGTATCGAGAATTCCAGAAGCAACCGCCTTTGCGGTTTGTGCTGCCCCCTCAGGCCTTTTCTTCTCGTGTATCCTTGCGCCATGCCGTCGAACACCCTCCCCTGGCACCGTGCGCTCGCCACCCGCGCAGGCCTCACACTGGGCCGTGCCGCGGCCCGGCTGTCCTGGCGCACGCAGATGCGTATCGGCCGTCGCCTCGGCCGCGCCCTGATGCCGCTCGCCGGGCGCCGCCGGCACATTGCCGAGGTCAACCTGCGCCTGTGCTTTCCGGAACTGGACGAGGCCGAACGGCAGACATTGCTGCGCCGGCATTTCGAGTCCCTCGGCATGGGACTGATGGAGACGGCCTTCACCTGGTTCGGCCGAGACGACCAGTTCGAGGGGCTGGCGCACATCGAAGGCCTCGAGCATCTGGATTCGGCGCTCGAGAAGGGGCGCGGCGTGATCCTGCTCTCGGCCCACTTCACCACGCTGGAAATCGCCGGCCGGCTGCTGGCCCGCGAGCGCCGATTCCATGTCCTGTATCGGGAACACAAGAATCCCCTGTTCGAGGCCGTGATGCGCGCCTCCCGAGAGCGGCTGTTCGAGAAGGCCATTCCCCGGGACGACATGCGCGGTTTCATCAGGAGCCTCAAGGGGGGGCATGCAGTATGGTACGCCCCGGACCAGAACTATGGCCGCGAGCACAGCGTCTTCGTGGACTTCTTCGGCGTGCCGGCGGCCACCATCACCGCGACCCATCGACTAGCCCGCATCAGCGGCGCGCCGGTCGTGCCCTTCTTCCCGGAACGCCTGCCTGACGATGCCGGCTACCGGCTCCGGCTGTTGCCTGCGCTGGATGATTTTCCGACCCATGATGTGACCGCCGACACCCGGCGCATCAACGCCCTGATCGAGGACGCCGTGCGCCGGTGTCCCGAGCAATACCTGTGGGTGCATCGGCGGTTCAAGACGCGGCCGCCCGGCGCCGTCTCGCCCTATTGATATAATGGCGATTCACCCGCAGCGGACAGGGCCATGAGCATCACCACGACGATCTCGGTCGGCGAGTTCCTCGACAAGCTCACCATCCTGGAAATCAAGCACGAGCGCATCAGTGACCCGGACAAGCTGGCCAACGTCCGCCACGAGCTCGAAACCCTGCGCCGGATCTGGTCCGAATCCGACTACGCGGATGCCGAGATCGAACCGGAATACTCGCGGTTGAAGGCGGTCAACGAGAAGCTCTGGGAAATCGAGGATGCCATCCGGGAGAAGGAACGGCAGCAATGCTTCGATGCGGAATTCATCCGCCTCGCCCGGGCCGTCTATTTCACCAATGACGAGCGCGCCGCCATCAAGAAGGCGCTGAACCTGCGTCTGGGATCGGATCTGGTCGAGGAAAAATCCTATGCCGACTATCGCGGCAGCGCCCCTGCTCCCGAATGAAACGCATACTGATCTATTCCAACGGAGACACCTTCGGTGACGCCCTTCTCAAGCTGCCCGCCATCGGCGGTCTGCGACAGGCGCTGCCCGATGCCCGACTGATCTGGCTGGCCGGTCGAGGTCCCACGCTCTATGCCTCCACTTTCGCCTACTCCGCGAACCGCTGGCTGGACGAGGTGATCGACCGGGCCGGCATCGGCGAGCGCTGGTCGGAGCTGCTCGGCGCACGGCCACTGGAAGGGCAAGAGTTCGACATCGTGATCGACACCCAGCAGTACCTGCGCACCACGCTGATCCTGCGGCGTGTGCGACACCGCGTCTTCGTGTCGGCGGCCGCCGGCTTTCGCCTCTCCGACCGTCGCCCATCCGAAGGCCGGTGCCCCTGGCATGTCCAGGACCGTCTGCTGCAGCTCTTCTCGCTGGCCGCGGGCCGGGAAGTGGTGCCGGCGTCCCGGATTCCGATACCGGAGGGCGCGAGCGGACTGGCCATGGAACTGCTGCCGCCCGGCCCGGCCTACATCGGACTCGCGCCGGGTGCCGGCGGGCGCGAAAAGATCTGGCCCCTGGAAGGCTTCCTGGAAGTGGGGCGCCGCCTGCTGGATTCGGGCAGGGTACCGGTCTTCTTCCTCGGACCCGATGAACACGCCCTGCTGTCGACCATCCGCGAGTCCCTGCCGCAGGCCCGCTTTCCGGAATGGGAGGTCGGGAAGGCGCAGCGCGGCCCCTATCTGGTGATGGCGCTCGCCGCCCGTCTGCAGGCGGCGGTGGCCAACGATTCCGGCACCGGCCACATGCTCGCGGCCGGCGGCGCGCCACTGGTGAGCCTGTTCGGGCCGAGCGACCCGGGCAAGTTCGCGCCCCGCACCCGCCGGTCGCGCATCCTCCGGGCCGCGGATTTCGGGTCGTCCCGGATGGACGCCATCCCGCCGGAGGCCGTGTTCGAGGCGCTGGAATCCCTTTGCGAACCGGATTCACGATGCGCATCCTCCTGATCACGCTCAGCAACATCGGGGATGCCGTGATGACCACCCCGGTCATGGAGCGGCTGCACCAGCTCTATCCGGAAGCCGTTCTGGATCTGGTCGCCGACCGCCGTTCGAG
>JALVEM010000268.1 GCA_027030825.1 Thiohalobacter sp. | reverse complement strand
CTGGAGGCCCGGCTGGCCGAGGCCGAGGCGCGCCGCGAGCGGCGGCTGGCCACGCCACTGAAGCTCGCCTATCCCGAGGCCCTGCCGGTCTCCGCACGCCGTGACGACATCCTGGCGGCGCTGCGCGAGCATCAGGTCGTCATCGTCTGCGGCGAGACCGGTTCCGGCAAGACCACCCAGTTGCCCAAGTTCCTGCTCGAGGCGGGCCATGGCCGCCTCGGCATGATCGGCCACACCCAGCCGCGCCGCATCGCCGCCCGCACCCTGGCCCTGCGCATCGCCGAGGAGCTCGAGGTCGCCTACGGCCGGGAAGTCGGCTGCAAGGTGCGGTTCGGCGACCACGTCAGCGACCGGACGCGGGTGAAGGTCATGACCGACGGCATTCTGCTGGCAGAGATCCGCCAGGACCCGGAACTGCTGGCCTATGACGCTCTTCTGATCGACGAGGCGCACGAGCGTTCTCTCAACATCGATTTCCTGCTTGGTTATCTGAAACGCCTGCTGCCGCGGCGGCCGGACCTGAAGCTCGTCATCACCTCGGCCACCATCGACACCGAACGTTTCTCGAAGCACTTCGGCGGCGCGCCGGTGATCGATGTCAGCGGCCGCACCTGGCCGGTCGAGATCCGATACCGACCCCTGCGCAGCGAGGATCCGGACGCCCTGGATCGGGACCTGGAACAGGGCGTGCTGGACGCAGTCGACGAACTGGCCGCAGAGGGGCCGGGCGACGTGCTGGTCTTCCTGCCGGGTGAACGCGAGATCCGGGAGACCGCCGAACTGCTGCGCAAGCATCATCCGCCTGGCACGGAGATCCTGCCGCTGTTCGGACGCCTGTCGCTGGACCGGCAGCGCAAGGTGTTCGCCCCCCATCGCGGCCGGCGTATCGTGCTGGCCACCAATGTCGCCGAGACCTCGCTCACCGTGCCCGGCATCCGCTACGTGGTGGATTCCGGCCTGGTCCGACTGGCCCGCTACAGCCCGCGCAGCAAGGTGCAGCGGCTGCCGGTGGAGCCGGTTTCGCGCGCCTCGGCCGACCAGAGAGCGGGTCGCTGCGGACGACTGGGGCCGGGGGTGTGCATACGCCTCTATTCCGAGGCGGACTACGAGAGTCGCCCGGCCTTTACCGACCCGGAGATCCGCCGCGCCAACCTCGCCGGCGTGATCCTGCAGATGGCGGACCGGCACCTGGGACAGGTGGAGGACTTTCCCTTCCTCGATCCGCCCGACCCCCGCCAGGTGAAGGACGGCTACCGCACCCTGGTGGAGATCGGCGCCCTGGATGCGGACCATCGGCTGACCGAGACAGGGCGGCGCCTGGCCCGCCTGCCGCTGGACGTGCGCATCGGCCGCATGCTGCTCGCCGCCGAACGGGAGGGATGTCTCGAAGAGGTTGCGGTCATCGCCAGCGCCCTGTCGGTACAGGATCCGCGTGAATACTCGCCGGAGCATCCCGAGAAGGCGCGCGAGAAGCATGCCCTCTTTGCCGACGAACGCTCCGATTTCATCGGCTGGCTGAAGCTGTGGGCGGCCTGGCGGGAACAGAGCCGGCATCTTTCCGGCAGCAAGCTCCGCAAGTGGTGCCAGGCGCACTGGCTGTCGTGGATGCGCATGCGCGAATGGCAGGACATCCATCGCCAGATCCGCGAGCTGCTGGCGGACATGGGGCTGGCCTTCAACAGGGTACCGGCGGAGTACGATGCCATCCACCGGGCCCTGATCGCCGGCCTGCCGGGGCATGTGGCGCGCCACGAGGAGGGTACGGAATACCGCGGCGCGCGGGATCTGCGCCTGCACCTGTTTCCGGGCACCGGCATCAAGGGGCGCCCGAAATGGATCCTCGCGGCCGAGATCGTCGAGACCTCGCGTCGGTTCGCCCGCACCCTGGCGGCCATCCGGCCGGAATGGGTGGAGCAGGCCGTGCCGCATCTGCTCAAACGCACCCGCACCGAGCCGCACTGGGATCGCCAGCGGGGCCGCGTGGTGGCACGCGAGACGGTGAGCCTCTACGGCCTGGTGCTGGCCTCGGGACGGCGCGTAGACTACGGGCGCATCGACCCGCAGGCGGCCCGCGAGATCTTTCTTCACGAGGCACTGGCTGGTTGCGAGCTGCGCCGCGACTGGCCCTTCCAGAAGCACAACCGGGCCCTGATCGAACAGGTGCGCGAAGAGGAAGTGCGCCAGCGTCGGCCCAACCTGCTGGTGCCTGTGGGCCAGCTGGCTGCCCGGTTCGCGACGCTGCTTCCCGAGCGTATCCATAGCGAACGCGACTTCAATCGCTGGTACGGGCGCTTGTCCGAGGCGGAACGGAAACAGTGGTTCCTGAGGCCCGAGGACGTGCGCCTGGAGCCGGACCGTCCCGCAGGCCAGGGCTTCCCCGATGTGCTGGCACTGGGCGGACTGGAGTTGCCCCTGCGCTACCATCTTGCGCCGGGCGAGGCGGACGACGGCGTGACCGTCATGGTCCCGCTGCCGGTGCTGCCGCAGCTCTCGCCCGAACCCTTCGAATGGTTGGTGCCGGGGCTGATGGGCGAGAAGGTCACGGCGCTCATCCGCAGCCTGCCCAAGGGATTGCGCCGCCATTTCGTGCCGGCGCCGGATTTCGCCCGGGCGGTGCTGGAGGCGGTGCCCTATCGCGAGGGCGACCTGCTGGAAGTGATT
>JALVEM010000267.1 GCA_027030825.1 Thiohalobacter sp. | reverse complement strand
GTGACCGCTTCAACGCCGCCGACCGGTCGCAGACCGACACCCTGATCGATGCCGTGCTCGACTACAAGTATCCGCTGTCGGCAGATACCGAACTCGTCGCCGCCATCGGCCACAAGATGCGCAGCCCCACCTACCAGGCACGCTATCTCTGGCTGCCACTCGAATCCACCGGCGGTCTGGCCGACGGCAACACCTATGTGGGCGACATCGGTCTGGATCCGGAAAGGTCATGGCAGATCGAGCTGGGCTTCGACATGCGCATGCCCGACTGGACCCTCTCGCCCCGCTTCTTCTACCGCCGCATCGACGACTACATCCAGGGCATTCCCGCCACGGACGCCACCGTGCTGGCCGTCAACAGCGCCATGAACGGGGGCAAGCCGGTCCTCCAGTACGCCAATGTGGATGCGAAAATCTACGGCTTCGATGCCCTGGCCAGCTGGGCATTCGCCGAGGGCTGGCGGCTGGATGCCGATCTGAGCTGGACCCGCGGCGAGCGGCGCGACATCGACGACAATCTGTATCGCATCGCCCCGCCACGACTGAACCTGAGCCTGCGCCGCCGCTGGCAGGACTGGGAAGGCCGCATAGGACTGCAGGCCTACCGCCGCCAGAAGCATGTCTCGGCCACCAACAACGAGCAGCCCACGCCGGGCTATGCCGTCTGGTCGGCCGGCCTCACCTGGGAACCCGAGAAACACCTGCTGGTGAAGCTGGACATCGAGAATCTGACCGATCATCTCTACTACGACCATGTCGGCGGCTACAACCGGGTGGCGAACAACATCGTACCCACGGGCAACCGCCTGCCCGGCGCCGGCCGAAACGTGCAACTGCAGCTGCACTGGCGCTGGTGACCATGCACAGCCAGACGACCTCCTCGTCTGAGACCCCTGGCCCGCCGATTGGCGGGCCTTTTCTTTGTGATGGCCATGGATAATGGCCACGGAATCCACTGAATCCACGGAAAGCAGATTCCTTTTGGCATATCCGATCCACAACGCAGAGTTCGCAGAGGCGCAAAGGGATTTTGTTGTTTGCGGCTTCCAGGGTTTCCCTGGAACCGTCCTACACAAGGCTCCGGAATGACAGGAGGAAATCGGCTCCCATGGAATAATCAAATGATCAAGAGACAACCAGCCGGAGATCACGGAAACAATCATCACATTTCCGTGGATTCAGTGGATTCCGTGGCTGTCCTCGTCCACGTCATTCCGGCCAAGCGACCCCGGCCTTGAGCCGGGGGAGCGCGAGCCGGAATCCAGAAACCACGCTGGTTCATGCCACGGTGGTTTAATCTTTTCCTGGATTCCGGATCGGCGCTGCGCACCGTCCGGAATGACCGAGGGAGTGATCCCGGATCGGTGCTGCGTACCACCCGGAATGACCGAGGGTGGTTGCCGACCAGCAATCGTGAACCATCCGGGATGGATCATGTCCTGATTCGCAATTTCTTGACAAATGTCAGTGCAATTCTGCACGAATCGTGCATGCTGAAATTTTACGTGTCATTTTCTCGAGGATCCGGTCATGCCCGAGCAGGATATTCGCATCCCCAACATCGCCGAGAACCGCCCCGACCAGGTGCTGGCGAAGAAGAAACAGTTCCGCAAGATCTCGAAGAAGCAGATCTTTCCGGATGCCAACTATCCGTATGAAACCAAGATGTCGCGCAAGGAATACGAGGCTCTCAAGCGCGACCTGCAGATCGAGCTTCTCAAGATGCAGAACTGGGTCAAGGAGACCGGGCAGCGCATCCTCATCCTGTTCGAGGGCCGCGACGCCGCCGGCAAGGGTGGCACCATCAAGCGCATGATGGAACACCTCAATCCCCGCGGCGCCCGCGTCGTCGCGCTGGAGAAACCCACGGAGGAGGAGCAGGGCCAGTGGTATTTCCAGCGCTACATCAAGCATCTGCCGAGCCGTGGCGAGATCGTGATGTTCGACCGCTCCTGGTACAACCGCGCCGGGGTCGAGCGTGTCATGGGCTTCTGCACGGCCAGCGAATACCTCGAATTCATGCGCCAGGCGCCAGAGCTGGAGCGCATGCTGGTGCGCAGCGGTATCACGCTGTTCAAGCTCTGGTTCTCGGTCAGCCGCAACGAGCAGTTCCGCCGCTTCCAGGCCCGCCGCGAGGATCCGCTCAAGCAATGGAAGCTGAGCCCCATCGATCTCGCCTCGCTGGACAAGTGGGAGGAATACACCGAGGCCAAGGAGGCCATGTTCTTCTACACCGACACGGCCGATGCCCCCTGGACCGTTATCAAGTCCGACTGCAAGAAGCGCGCGCGCATCAACGCCATGCGGTTCGTGCTGAACTCGCTCGACTATCACAACAAGGATCCGAAGGTAGCATGCCCGCCCGATCCGCTGATCGTGGGTTCCGCAAAGACGATATACGAGAAGGGTGAACGCATCCTCAATGAACCACCGCGCAGTCTGGTGAAGACGGGAGACTGAAATGCACAAGAACCGGCATGCACAGCAGGTAGCGCTGCGTTTTCGCGAGATGGTGGAAGAGGCCGGTGAATCCCTCACCGATGCGCGTTACGACGAACTGGCGCTGCTCATCGAGTCTGCCATCGACACCGTGCTCGTGGAGCGGCTCGAACGAATCGCCGACGAGCTCGATGCGATGGCGCACCGGGTGCGCCATGATGCGGAGAGCTTCGAGACCGAG
>JALVEM010000266.1 GCA_027030825.1 Thiohalobacter sp. | reverse complement strand
TCTATAATCGCCGCCATCGAATGCCGGAAGGAAAAGGCGCATGAAGATCACCATCATCAGCGGCAGCCACCGGGATCCCTCGCAGAGCCACAAGGTGGGGCGTTTCATCAGGCACACGCTCGAGTCGGAGGGCCTGTGCGAGGAGGCAGCGATCCTCAGCCTCGCCGGCAACCCGCTGCCCCTGTGGGATCAGGGCGTGTGGGAGGGCGAGGAGCGCTGGGAGGAACTGCTGGCGCCCTGGAAGGCGCAGCTGGCCGCGAGCGACGCCTTCGTGGTGATCTCGCCGGAATGGCACGGCCAGGTACCGGCGGGGCTGAAGAATTTCTTCCTGCTCTTTTCCCGCTTCGAGCTCGGCCACAAGCCGGCGCTGATCGTGACCGTCTCCTCGGCCGACGGCGGCGCCTATCCGGTGGCGGAACTGCGCATGAGCAGCTACAAGAACAACCGCATCTGCTACATCCCGGAGCAGATCGTGGTGCGCCATGTCGAGCGGGTACTCAACGACGACCCGGCCGACAACGATCCCGAGGCCGATGCCTATTTCCGCGAGCGCATCACTTGGGCGCTTCGCCTGCTGCGCGAGTACGCCGTCGCCCTGCGCGGCGTGCGGGAGAGCGGCCTCACCGAACATCCGAAGTTCCGCAACGGCATGTGAAATGGCGGGCGCCGGGCGCGGTTTCTCCGCCGCGCCCCCGGGCTCTGCTATGATGCCGGCGCAGCATCCCATTCCAGCGAGCATCCCATGAGCGAACTGCAACAGGAATTCGTGCCGAAGAACGAGGTGGAAGCCCGGCTTCTGGCCGTGCACGAGGGGCGGATGACCCCGGAAGACTTTCTGGCCGAGATCCGGCGCGAGCAGCTGTTTCTGCCGGTGCTCGACGACTCCGCGGGCATCCAGGGATTCCAGAAGAGCGACAAGGCTCAGCCGCTGGTGGTCGAGGCCGAGGGCGGTGTGAAGGTGCTGATCCTCTTCACCAGCCCCGAACGCGCCAAGGCCTTCACGGCCCATTTCCCGGGTTTCGAGAAGGGGGGCATCCTCGTGGACCTGGACTGGATCCTTGAGCGAGTCGAGCCCGGCATCGGCATCTCCATCAATCCCGACTGGGAGATCGGCTACGATCTCGAACCCGTGATGGTGGAACGGCTCAAGGCCGGCACCGTGCCGCCGAATGAGTGATCCCGTCCCTTTCGTCGCCACCCGTGGCGCACTCGAGTCCCTGTGCGAACGGCTGGCCGACACCGAGTGGCTGGCGCTGGATACCGAATTCATCCGCGAGCGTACCTATCGCCCGCGCCTGTGCCTGATCCAGGTGGCCAGCCGCGACGCGCTGGCCTGCATCGATCCCCTGGCCGTGGATCTCGAGCCCTTTCTCGACCTGATCTACGATCCCGCCCGCACCCTGGTCATGCACGCCGCCCGCCAGGATCTGGAGATCTTCCACCAGTTGCGCGGCTCGCTGCCCGGCCCCGTCTTCGACACCCAGCTCGCCGCCCCGCTGCTCGGGCTGCCCGAGCAGATGGGTTACGGGGCGCTGGTCAAGGCCCGGCTCGGCATCGAGCTCGGCAAGGGGCACGCCCGCACCGACTGGTGCGCCCGGCCGCTCTCTGCCGGTCAGCTCGCCTATGCCGCCGACGACGTCCGCTATCTGGCGCGGCTCTATCCGGGGCTGCGCGAGGAACTGGCCTCGCTCGGCCGCCTCGACTGGCTGGAAGAAGACTTCGCCACGCTGCTCGAGCCCGCCCTCTATGAACCGCCCGACGAGACGGCCTGGCGACGCATCAAGGGCGTAGGGCGTCTGAAGGGGCGGGCACTCGCCATCGCCCAGGCACTGGCCGCCTGGCGCGAGCAGACGGCGCGCGAGGCCGACCTGCCGCGCAAGTGGGTGCTCGACGACGAGGCGCTGCTCGGTATTGCGCGTCTGGCGCCGAAATCCATGGCCGAGCTGCGGCGGGTGCGGGGGTTGCGCGAGGATCGCCTGAAAAGATACGGGGAGGCCATTCTCGGTGTGGTGCGCGAGGCCCGCGACCGGGAACCGCAGCCGCTGGAGGAGGGGGAGCGCCTGCCGCCGCTGGAGCCGGCCCAGGAGGCCGCCATCGACCTGCTCTCGGGTGCCCTGCGCCTGCTGGCGGAACGCCACCGTATCCATCCCGGCGTGCTCGCCAACCGCAGGGCGCTCGAGAAGCTGGTGCGCGGCGAGCGCGATCTGCCGCTGCTCGCGGGCTGGCGCCGCGAGCTGGCGGGCGAGCATCTGCTCGCCGTGCTCGAAGGGCACGAGGCCGTCACCATCGTCGATGGTCGGCTCCGGTTCGTCCATACCGGAGTCTGATCCGCCCTGATGTGACGTGCGGGACCGGCGGGCGTGGCATCCCGGCTCTAACCGGGCGTAGACTTTGTCCGGCGGGGATCGGCAGGGAAGGGATGGTCATGAAATGGCGAACAATCGTTTCGGTGCTGTGGCTGCTGTGCGCTTCGGGCGCACAGGCGGCGGATTATTCACCCTGGCAGGCACAGGGGGACAGCATTCCCGAACCTCTTGCGGGTTTGCAAGGTGATGCCGGGCGCGGTGAACAGGTGCTTCGCGACCGCCGCCGGGGCAACTGCCTGGCCTGCCACCAGCTTCCCCTGCCCGAGGAAGCCTTTCAGGGTACGCTGGGGCCGCCGCTGCATGGCGTCGGCAAGCGCTACGGTACCGGTCAGTTGCGTCTGCGGGTGGCCGACATGCGCAGGCTGAACCCGGATACGCTCATGCCGCCATTCCATGCCGATCCGCAAACCCTGAACCGCCCGCTCTTCCCGGGGAAGACCTTTCTCGCCGCACAGGACATCGAGGATCTGGTCGCCTACCTGGCGACCCTGAAGGGACCGATGCCGCCGCCATCGAGTCTGCGTCATGGCGAGCCGCTGCCACCTGCCGAACAGCGACCCGTGTCCGGCTATGCGCTGCTCGAACCCGACATGCAGGCCATGCAGGACGACGAATTCGAAAATCCCGGTTTCATGACCGTCGATGCCGGCCGGCAGGCATTCCATGCCCGTCACGAGGGTGGTGGCCGGTGTGCCGACTGCCATGGCGAGGATGGCCGGAAATTCGATCCCGCCTCGATCGCGGCCTATCCGAAATGGGACGAGAAACTGGGCAGGCCGCTGACCCTGCAGGCGCGGATCCGCCGTTGCCGGCAGGAACGCCTGGGGCGCTCGCCCCTGCCTTACGATCATCCGAGGCTGGTGGCGCTGGAAACCTTCGTGCGCCATCTGGCGCGCGGCGAACCGGTCCGGGTGAAGGTCGATGGCCCCATGCGCCCTCATCTGGAAGCAGGACGGCGCCTCTGGAACACTCGCTTCGGGATCGCCGATTTCTCCTGCGCCGACTGCCACGACCGCGCGGCGGGCCAATACCTGCGCGGCCAGTGGCTCTCGCAGGGTCAGGCTAACGGCTTCCCGGAATACCGGCTCAAGACCGGGAAGGTCACCAGCCTGCAGACCCGTTTCACCCAGTGCCTGAAGAAGTTTTATGCGAAGCCTTTCCCCCAGGGGTCGCCCGAGTATCGGGATCTCGAGATCTACGTCATGTCGCGCGGCAACGGGCTTGCGATCGAAACCCCTGCCATTCGCTATTGAGGGCGGCGTTCGGCTGCTCGCCTGACCCGGACGGCGTCAGTGCCGCAGGGCGCTGCTGTGCTCCAGCAGCCAGAGCGCCCAGGCCGTGAGCACCAGGATGAAGGCCGCGATCACCGCAAAGCCTGTCCAGAGGCCCACGTCGGTCACGCCCAGCATGCCGTAGCGGAAGCTGTTGATGATATAGAGGATCGGATTGCCCAGCGAGAGCTGTTTCCAGAAGGGCGGCAGCATGTCGATGGAATAGAAGATGCCGCCCAGATAGGTCAGCGGCGTCAGCACGAAGGTCGGCACGATGGAGATGTCGTCGAAGGTACGGGCATAGATGCCGTTGATGAGCCCGGCCAGCGAGAAGAGCACACAGGTCAGCAGCCACACCAGCAGGGCGATGCCCGGATGCGCGAACGGGACCGCCGAGAACACCGCGGCCGTCGCCAGCACGGCGAGACCCACGACCAACCCGCGGGCCACGCCGCCGGCGACGTAACCGGCCAGGATGAGAAAGTTCGGCACCGGCGCCACCAGCAGCTCCTCGATGTGACGGTGGAACTTGGCGCTGAAGAAGGAGGAGACCACATTGGCGTAGGCGTTGGTGATGACCGCGAGCATCACCAGTCCCGGCACCAGCCAGGTCATGTAGTCGTGGCCGTGGACCGGACCGAGACGTTCGCCGATCAGCTCGCCGAAGATGATGAAATAGAGCGCCGTGGTCACCACCGGCGGCAGTACCGTCTGCACCCAGATGCGGATGAAGCGCAGGAATTCCTTGATCGCCAGGGTGCGGAAGGCGATCCAGCCGTCACGCCGCATCCTCGTCCCTCCTGCTGCCGACCAGGCGCATGAAGAGCTGCTCGAGCCGGTTGGTCTTGTTGCGCATGCTCATCACCTCGATGCCCTGCTCGGCGAGATGGCAGAACAGCTCGTTCAGGCTGTGGTCGCGCGGAATCTCGACCTCCAGGGTGAGCGGATCGATGCAGCGGAAGCGGCAGTCGCCGTCCGGGGGCGGCGACGTGATCGGCGTCCGCAGGTCGAGCACGAAGGTTTCGGTATCGAGCCGGGCCAGCAGGTCCTTCATGGAACTGTGTTCCACGATACGGCCTTCGTGAATGATGGCGATCTGCCGGCACAGGCTCTCGGCCTCTTCCAGGTAATGGGTGGTCAGGATGATGGTCGTGCCCTGGGCGTTGATGCGGCGCATGTACTGCCACATGCTGCGGCGGATCTCGATGTCCACGCCGGCGGTCGGTTCGTCGAGGATCAGCAGACGGGGCCGGTGCATGAGGGCGCGGGCGATCATCAGGCGTCGCTTGAGTCCGCCCGAGAGATTGCGTGCCATGGTGCGTCGGTAGGGCGCAAGACCCAGCTCGTCGAGATAGCGGTCGGCACGGCGACGGGCCTCGGGACGCGGGATGCCGTAGTAGCCCGCCATGTTGATCAGGATTTCCTCGACCGGTTCGAAGACGTTGAAGTTGAATTCCTGGGGCACCAGGCCCAGGCAGCGACGGGCCGGCACCGGCTCGCGGTCGGGATCGTGACCGAAGATGCGCAGGCTGCCCGCCGTGCGACGCACCAGCGAACTGACGATGCCGATGGTGGTCGACTTGCCCGCACCGTTCGGACCCAGCAGGGCGAAGAACTCGCCTTCCTCCACATCCAGGTCGATGCCCTTGAGGGCTTCGAAGCCGTTGGGATAGACCTTGCGCAGCTGGCGGATTTCCAGGGCCTTCATGATTCGTCGATGGCGCGGAACGAGGGCCCGCGAGTGTAGCACGGTCCGGTTCAGCAGGGGTTCAGGCGCTGCGCGCTAGTCTGCGGGGCAACAAGGCAGAACGGCAACAGGAATGAGGAGGTGATTGCCATGAAGCACCGGATTCGACAGTTCGCCCTGCTGCTCGCAGGCCTGGGCCTCGTCGCCTCGACGGCCTTCGCCGGCCCCCGCCACCATGGCGGGTTCACGGACACCGCGCGGGTGGTGTCCGTCGAGCCCATCTACCGCACCGTGCGCATCTCCACGCCGCGCAGGGAATGCTGGACCGAGCAGGTACCGGTGGAGGAGTATTTCGACGACGACGAATACTACTCCTACACGCCCATGATCCTGGGCGGGATCATCGGTGGCGTGATCGGCAGCGAGATGGGCAAGGGCCGGGGGCGCGATGCCGCCATCCTGGCCGGGACCGTGCTGGGCGGCTCCATCGGTCGCGACATCGCCGCGCGCAGCCGCACGCAGGGCGGCGAGACCGTGACCCGGTACGAGACCCGGGAGCACTGCCGCACGGTCGATGAATACCACGAGGAAGAACGGCTCGAGGGCTATCGGGTGACCTACCGTTACCGGGGCCACGAATTCGTGACCCGGATGGATCACGATCCCGGCCGCCGCCTGAAGGTGCGGGTGCAGGTGGTCCCGGCGGAGTGAGGCTTGGCCGGCAGCGGGCTTGCGCGTAAGCTCAAGCAGAGTCGAATGCCTCGAGGAATCCTCCATGGGACGTTGTCTGATGCTTCTCGGTCTGGTGTTGCTGGCCACCCCGCTGGCCGCCGCCCCGGAGCCGCCGCACCGGGGGGCGCCGGCCAGCCTGATTCGTTCGGTGGAGGCCACCACGGGCGGCCGGGTGCTGGCCGTCGAGCCGGCCGAGCGGGACGGCGTGCCCGGCGTCCGTCTGCGGGTGCTCACCCCCGACGGCAAGGTGCGTCACGTCTGGCGTCCGCTGCCCGGGTCGGAGGAGGGGCGCTAGATGCGCGCACTGGTCGTCGAGGACGAAGCGGCGCTGCGCGAGGCGCTGGTCGAGCGGCTGCGCGCCGAGGGCTATGCGGTGGATGCCGCGGCCGACGGCGAGGAGGGGCTCTATTACGGTCGCGAATATCCGATCGACGTGGCCATCGTCGATCTCGGCCTGCCGGGCCTGTCCGGCATGGAGCTCATCCGCCGATTGCGGGAAGAGGGCAGGGACTTTCCCATTCTCATCCTGACCGCCCGCGGCCGCTGGCAGGACAAGGTCGAGGGCCTGGAGGCCGGCGCCGACGACTATCTGGTCAAGCCCTTCGAAATGGCGGAGCTGCTCGCCCGCCTGCGCGCCCTGCTGCGGCGTACCGGCGGCTGGGCGGATCCCGTCTTCCGGGCCGGGCCGGTCACCCTGGACACCGGGCGCCAGGAGGTGCGGGTGGACGGCCGGCCGGTGACGCTGACCGCCTACGAATACCGGGTGCTCCATTACCTGATGCTGCATGCCGGCCGGGTCGTCTCCAAGACCGAACTCACCGAACACCTCTACGACCAGGATCACGACCGCGACAGCAACGTGATCGAGGTCTTCATCCGCCGCCTGCGCCAGAAGCTCGATCCGGAAGGTGCGCTGCAGCCCATCGAGACCGTGCGCGGGCGCGGCTACCGCTTCACTCTGCGCGATGCCGCCCCAGGCGACTGATCCCGTCCGCGGTTCGCTGACCGCCCGGCTGACCCTGGCGGCGGGGGCGGTGCTGATCGTCTTTCTGGGCCTGACGGGGCTGGCGCTGGAGCGCGCCTGGCGCGAGAGTGCGCTGGTGGCCATGAAGGCGCGCCTGGAGGCCCACCTCTACGGACTCATCGCCGCCACCGAGATCGATGCAGCGGGAGAGGTGCGCACCCGGCAGCTCGCCGATCCGCGTTACGGAGTGCCCGGCTCGGGACTCTACGCCGAGATCCTGCTGCTGGACGCCGGAAGGGGCTGGCAGTCGGCCTCCCTCATGCAACAGTCCATCTGCCCCGGCGGTCCCCTGCAGACCGGGCGCGCCGTATTCGACCGAGCGGCACTGGGCGGGGAGGCGCTGTTCCGTTACGCCATGCAGGTGGACTGGGAGACCCCGGACGGCCGCCTGCATCCCGTGCGGTTCTGCGTGGCCGAATCGGGCCGGGTGTTCCAGGCCCAGGCCGCGGCCTTCCGCCGCACGCTCGTGCTGATGCTGGGCGGCGCCGGCATCATGCTGCTCGTCGCCCAGTGGCTGGTGCTGCGCTGGGGGCTGCAGCCGCTGCGCACGGTGACCCGGGCGCTTGCGGCCGTAGAGCAGGGTCGGCGCGATCGGGTCGGCGTTCCGGCGCCACGCGAGCTCGCACCTCTGGTGGCCGGCATCGACCGGCTGATCGAGAACGAGCGGGCCCAGCGGGAACGCTACCGGCATGCCCTCGACGATCTCGCACACAGTCTCAAGACACCGCTCGCGGTACTGCGCGGGCTGGGCGAGACGGTCCGCAGGGACCCGGAGGCCTGCCGACGCCAGCTCGAGGAACAGACCCGGCGCATGGACGCCATCGTCGGCCGCCAGCTCCAGCGCGCCGTCTCCGCGAGCCGACGCACCTTCCTGCAGCCGGTGGCGGTGCGGCCCGTGGCCCGGCGCCTCGTCGACACCCTGCAGAAGGTGTATGCGGAGAAGGGCATCGAGGTCGACGACCGGATCCCGGCATCGGCGCGGCTTCGCGTGGAGGCCGACGATCTGATGGAGATGCTGGGCAATCTGCTGGACAATGCCTTCAAGTACGGCCGTCATCGGGTGCGTCTGAGCTTCGAGGTGCGTCAGGGACGCGCGCTGCTGGCCATCGAGGACGACGGTCCGGGCGTGCCGCCGGAGCGGCGGGAGGCCATCCTCCGGCGTGGTGTGCGCATGGACCAGTCCCTGCCCGGGCAGGGCATCGGGCTGGCCGCCACCCTGGACATCGCGGCCTCCTACGGGGCCGAACTGCGGGTCGGCGAGGGGTCGCTGGGCGGGGCGCGCTTCGTGCTCGAGGGCCTGCCTTCAGGTTGAGAGCAGGCCGGCGAGCCGGCCTTCCCGATGCAGTGCCTCGATGACCTCGAGATCGCCCACCAGGCGACCGTCGAGGGCGAGCTGGGGCACGGTGCGGGCCCCGCGGGCCACGCGGGCATATTCGCGCAGGGCGCGGCGGTCCTGGTCGATGCGCACCTCCCGCCAGCGGTGGCCGGCCTGGGCGAGCAGCCGTTTTGCCCGCTCGCAGCGGGGGCAGTCGGCGGTGGTGTAGAGTGTCAGGCGTTCGGAGGAATCGGTCATGACTGTCTCGTCGGTGCTCCGTGTGCGGGATCTGCCGGCAGAGGCGCTGACGCGGCTGTTCGCGCCCTGGGGCCTGATCCCGGTCCACCTCCCGGAAGATGCAGGGATTCCGGGATCCTTCTGGGGCGCGCCGGAGGCCGGCCTGGTCGGCGATCGGCTGTACGTGCGGCCGGACACGCCCGTGCATTCGGCCCTGCACGAGGGCTGCCATTATATCTGCATGGATCCCGGGCGTCGTCGCGCGTTGCATACCGACGCCGGGGGTGACGCCCTCGAGGAGGCCGCGGTCTGTTACCTGCAGATCCTGCTGGCCGACCGCCTGCCCGGGGTGGGCAGGGAACGCCTCATGCGCGACATGGATGCCTGGGGCTACAGCTTCCGTCTCGGCAGCGCGCGCCGCTGGTTTCTGGAGGATGCCGAGGATGCTCGGGACTGGCTGCTTCGCGAGGGTCTGATCGATCGCCGCAGCCTTCCCACGGGACGTTTGCGGGGCATGGTTGCACCATGAGCGTGCGCGCTGATCGAGGTCAATGACGACGGCAGGCAATATCCCCGAGGATTGGGTGTTGAAAACGCTGGCATGAAACCTGATTGTGTGTTCGTACGCATCGGTTTTTCAGCACAGGAGGTCGCATCATGGGCATGATGGTCGTTTCGATGACGGGCGAGTCGCTCGAGCCGGAAGTCGTGGCCGGGGATGCGATGGAGACGACCGAGATCGGGTGGACCTCGGGTGAATGGTCGGGCGCCGAGGTGCTGCCGGCCGTGCACCACGATCCGGTGGACGGAGCCGCATCCGGATCGGACGTCTCGAGAATCCGTCGCGGCATCCTGGCCATGCAGTGTCTAGCAGCCTGTCAGACTTAACCGGTGATTGTCTGTAGAATACGACGTAGTGGGAAGGGGGGTTCTGATTAGGAGTTGAGATGGCACGATTTGTACAGAGGGATTCGTACCAGCCATTGCTGTTACCTGTGGATTTGCGGGAATGGGCACCGGAAGACGACATGGTGCAATTTGTACTGGAGGCGGTGGAGTTGACCCGTTTTCGTGGACACCTGATGATTTGAGAGGAGGTGTCTGAAAATGGGCAAGACGAGAAAACCGTATCCGCCGGAGTTTCGGCGGCAGATGGTCGAGCTGGTGCGTGCCGGGCGTACTCCGGAGTCGCTGGCCCGGGAGTTTGAACCCACGCCGGAGAGCATTCGCAACTGGGTGCGGCAGGCCGACCGTGACGAGGGGCGTCGCGACGATGGTTTGACGAGTTCCGAGCGCGAGGAGCTGCAACGTTTGCGGCGTGA
>JALVEM010000265.1 GCA_027030825.1 Thiohalobacter sp. | reverse complement strand
CGAGGCCTCGTCGGTGACGGCCATGCCCGCCGCAATCGCCTGATGCAGGGCCGAGGCGAGCAGGCCGAAGCGGCACATCTGAGGCGTCAGCGCATGCCAGAGCCGCGCGCGATCGAGCGTTCGGGCGCTGCGCCCGTCGCCGTCGGCCTGCTTGATGGTGTCCCGGGCGGGCACGGCGAGCAGGCCGCCGACCGGATCCCTGCTCGCCCTCTCGATCAGGCGGTCCAGATCCGAGGGATGCAGACAGGGCCGCACGGCATCGTGCACCAGCACCCAGTCGTCGGCAGCGGCCTCGTCCGCCAGATGGGCGAGCGCATTGGCCACGGAATCGCAGCGCTCGCGGCCCCCGCTCACCCGCACCAGCGGAGCACGGGTGGCGACACTGCGTTCCACCTCGGGCCACCAGCCGTCGTCCTCGCGCACGGCGACGAGGATGCCGCGCAGGGTCTCGATCCGGTCCAGCGCCGCCAGCGCGTAGGCGATCACGGGCCGTCCCAGCAGCGGCAGGTATTGCTTGGGCACCTCGCTGCCCATGCGACGCCCGATCCCGGCCGCCGGTACGATCGCCCACAGATTCATGGCCCGGGTTCCACCACCTGATAGAAGATCTCGCCCTTGCGGATCATGCCCAGCTCGTCACGCGCCCGTTCCTCGAGCGCCTCCAGTCCCTGGCGGAGATCCTGCACCTCGGCCGCGAGCGAGGCGTTGCGGCGCTCCAGGCGCCGGTTCTCTTCCTGCTGCTCGCGGATGGCGCGCTCCAGTGCCGCGACCTCGGCCAGGCTCCCCTCGCCCACCCAGAGGCGATACTGGAGCGCCAGTATCAGCAGTCCGAGCAGCAGGGGGAGCCAGCGTTTCATCGCGCCCGTCGCAGGCTCCCCGCCCGCCCGTCACCCGAGAATGGGGAAGGCATCCCGTCCGGCATAGCGGCATTTCTCGCCCAGCTGATCCTCGATCCGCATCAGGCGATTGTACTTGGCGACCCGGTCGGTGCGCGACAGCGAGCCCGTCTTGATCTGGGTGGCCGCCGTGCCCACGGCGATGTCGGCGATGGAGACATCCTCCGTCTCCCCGGAGCGGTGGGAGACCACGCTGGTATAGTTCGCCTCCGTCGCCTTCTCGATGCAGTCGAGGGTTTCGGTGAGGGTGCCGATCTGGTTGACCTTGATCAGGATGGAATTGGCAACCCCCCTGTCGATGCCTTCCTGCAGGATGGCGGGATTGGTCACGAACAGATCGTCGCCCACCAGCTGCACCCGCTTGCCCAGGCGCTCGGTCAGAAGCTTCCAGCCCTCCCAGTCGTCCTCGGCCATGCCGTCCTCGATCGACAGGATGGGATACTTCTCGACCCAGGCGGCCAGATAGTCGACGAAACCCGCCGAGTCGTATTCGGCGCCTTCGGAGGCCAGCACGTACCTGCCTTCCCGGTAGAACTCGGAACTGGCCGCATCCAGCGCCAGCCAGATGTCCTCGCCGGGGCGGTAGCCCGTCTTCTCGATGGCCTCGAGGATCAGCTCGATGGCCGCCTCGTTGGAGGGCAGATCGGGGGCGAAGCCGCCCTCGTCGCCGACCGTGGTGTGCAGGCCGCGCTCGGCGAGCACCTTCTTCAACGTGTGGAAGACCTCGGCGCCGTAGCGCACCGCCTCGCGCATGGTCGGCGCACCGACCGGCACGATCATGAACTCCTGCATGTCCACGCTGTTGTCGGCATGCGCACCGCCGTTGAGGATGTTCATCATCGGCACCGGCAGCACGAACGGGCCCTTGCCGCCGAGATAGCGGTACAGGGGCACCTCGGCGTCACGGGCCGCGGCCTGGGCCACGGCCAGGGAGACAGCGAGCACGGCGTTGGCGCCCAGCTTCGACTTGTTGGGTGTGCCGTCGAGCTCGATCAGCTTGTCGTCGATCTCGCGCTGGGCGACCGCATCCATGCCGATGAGCGCCGGACGGATGACCTCGTTGACGTTGGCCACGGCCTTGAGCACTCCCTTGCCGTGATAGCGCTTCGGGTCGCCGTCGCGCAGCTCGACGGCCTCGCGGGTGCCGGTGGAGGCGCCGGAGGGCACGGCGGCGCGGCCGACCGCGCCCGTCTCCAGCAGGACGTCTGCCTCCACCGTGGGATTGCCGCGGGAATCGAGGATCTCGCGTGCACGAATGTTGGTGATGAGTGACATGTGTGCTCCGTTTCTTCAGTTTTCTTTCGACATGAATTCGTGTTCGGGGAAACCGGCACGCTTGACGGTCTCGTCGAGGATCATGAGGGTGTCGAGCAGGGCTTCCATGCGATCGAGCGGCCAGGCATTGGGGCCGTCGGACAGCGCCCGATCCGGATCCGGATGGGTTTCCATGAAGAGCCCCGCCACACCGGCGGCCACGGCGGCACGCGCCAGCACGGGCACGAATTCGCGTTGCCCGCCCGAGGCCGTGCCCTGCCCGCCCGGCAACTGCACCGAGTGGGTCGCGTCGAAGACCACCGGGCAGCCCGTCTCGCGCATGATCGCCAGAGAGCGCATGTCGGAGACGAGATTGTTGTAGCCGAAGGTGTAGCCGCGCTCGCAGACCAGGATCCGGTCGTTGCCGACCTCGCGGGCCTTGTCGACCACGTTCTTCATGTCCCAGGGCGCCAGGAACTGCCCCTTCTTGATGTTGACCGGCTTGCCGGCCCGCGCAACGCGCTGGATGAAGTTG
>JALVEM010000264.1 GCA_027030825.1 Thiohalobacter sp. | reverse complement strand
CCGACTTCTTCGATCTCAAGGGCGATCTGGAGCACCTGCTGTCGCTGACCGGCCGCGAGGCGGATTTCTCCTTCGAGCCTGCCAGTCATCCGGCGCTCCATCCCGGGCGCGCGGCGCGCATTCTCGATCGCGGGCGAGCCGTCGGCTGGATCGGTACGCTGCATCCACAACTTGCTGAAATGCTTGAGATACCTTCCGATGTGCAGCTCCTCGAGATCCGTGCCGAGGCCCTCGAGCAGGTCCGCCTGCCGACGTTCGAACCCCTGTCGCGGTTCCCGGCCATCCGGCGCGACCTGGCCGTGCTGGTCGAGGAGAGGGTGCCGGCGAGCGCGATCGTGGAGACGGTCAGGGAGGCAGCGGGAGAACGGCTGCGCGAGGTCTTCCCGTTCGATGTCTATCAGGGCGAGAACATCGAAAAAGGGCGCAAAAGCATGGCTTTGGGCTTGATTCTTCAAGATGCGTCGCGCACACTTACCGACGAGGATGTGGAGCAGATCATGCAGCGCGTCGTGAAGGCACTGCGCGATCGTCTGGATGCGACAATCAGAGAGTGACCAGGTATGGCACTGACCAAGGCGGACATGGCCGAGCATCTGTTCGAGGAGCTCGGACTGAACAAGCGGGAAGCCAAGGAACTGGTTGAGATGTTCTTCGAGGAGATCCGCGTCGCCCTCGAGAACGGCAACCAGGTCAAGCTGTCGGGTTTCGGCAATTTCGACCTTCGTGACAAGAACGAGCGCCCGGGCAGAAACCCCAAGACGGGCGAGGAGATTCCGATCACGGCGCGCCGGGTCGTGACCTTTCGACCGGGACAGAAGCTGAAATCGAGGGTGGAGGCCTATGCTGGAAGCAAGCCACAATGACGAGCTGCCGCCCATTCCGGGCAAGCGTTATTTCACCATCGGCGAGGTCAGCGAACTCTGCGGCGTGAAGCCGCACGTGCTGCGCTACTGGGAACAGGAATTCCCCCAGCTCAAGCCGGTCAAGCGTCGCGGCAACCGCCGCTACTATCAGCGCAACGACGTGCTGCTGGTCCGGCAGATCAAGAGCCTGCTCTATGAGCAGGGTTTCACCATCGGGGGGGCGCGTCAGCGTCTCTCCAGCGAGGAAGCCAGGGAAGACATCACCCAGAGTCAGCAGATCATCCGGCAGATGCGGGCGGAGCTCGAGGAGCTTCTGCAGATTCTCCGGCGCTGATGGTTCCGCGGTTCCGAAGCCGGGCGGCTTCGGGTATCATTGCACGACGTTCGATCGGGGCGTAGCGCAGTCTGGTAGCGCACCGCAATGGGGTTGCGGTGGTCGGAGGTTCGAATCCTCTCGCCCCGACCAATCTTCCTTTCCCGCCTTCCATCATCACGGCTTGCGCCGTCCCGGTAAAGTTTCACCGCCCCTTGCCGTCCACTACAATGAAAATCGAATCCCCGGACAAGGAGTGTGGACATGGGGCGACGTTCCGGCGCTGTGCTTTCCGCAGTCACGATGCTCGTGCTCTCCGGGTGTGCCAATGTGCCGCCGACCGAAGAGGCGCGTGATCCGCTCGAACCGGTCAATCGGGTGATCTACACCTTCAACGACAAGGTCGATGTCTACGCGCTCAAGCCGCTGGCGCAGGGTTACCGCAAGGTGGTGCCTGCACCGGTTCGCCGTTCGGTCAACCATTTCTTCGACAACCTGTGGGAACCCCGCACCATCGTGAACGACTTCCTGCAGGGCAAGTTCCGGCAGGGTGCGCAGGACACCCTGCGTTTCGCCTTCAACACCACGGCCGGCATCGGCGGTCTGTTCGACGTGGCCAGTGCAATGGATCTGCCGCGGCACGAGGAGGATTTCGGGCAGACATTCGGCCGCTGGGGCATCGGCGAGGGCTGGTATCTGGTGCTGCCTTTCCTCGGGCCCAGCACGGTGCGGGATACCGTGGGCCTGTTCCCGGACTATGCGCTGGATCCCGTGAGCCGGCACGACGAGGTCCGCGAGCGGAACGCCCTGTATGCGCTGCGCGCCGTCGATCGGCGTGCCGAACTGCTCTCGGCCTCGCGGATCCGCGAAGAGGCGGCTCTCGATCCCTATCTCTTCACCCGCGAATCCTATCGCCAGCATCGCTGGGACAGGATCTGGGACGGCAATCCGCCGCCGGTCGAGTTCGACTGATCTCGCGAGCGATGAAGGCGAGTCCCGGCCGGACATCGTGGTGTGTCGCGGCCGGGAACCTTCCTGTTTTCAATGCTTGCCCGGCTCGAGCGAAACACCGCGTCGCTCGTGCGTGATGTAGGCTTCGAGAGCGATCATGCGCGGATCGTCGAGCGGCAGCGGCTTGCCTTCGAGCGGATTCTCGATGCACCAGTTGATCATCTGACGCAGGGTGGCGACCTGTCCAAGCTGCTTCTGGAACTTGGGGTAGGTCTCGGGATGGGTGTTCGCCCCGTTGGGGTGACACATGTCGCAGGAGACCGAGTTGCCGCCCAGCTTGCCGCTGTGGAAGAGTCTTTCGCCTTCCGCGACCACGGTCATGAACTCCTTGCGCCACTTCTCCAGATCCGCCCTGGTGAATTCGTCGGCGCCGGCCGGGATCGCGGAAAGGGCGAGTGCTGCAAACCCGATTGCTGCAAGCTGCCTGATGGTGTTGTGGTAGCGCATGGTCTTCATTCCTCCTTTCGGTCCGCAATGCCGTTGCACACCGACATCAGTA
>JALVEM010000263.1 GCA_027030825.1 Thiohalobacter sp. | reverse complement strand
GGCAGGTCCAGGTGCTGAAGATAGCGGATGCCGCCATGGATCATCTTGAAGGAATTGGCCGAGGCGCCGGCACCGAAGTCGAGGCGTTCGAGCAGGGCCACCTTCATGCCGCGGAGCGTGGCGTCCCACGCAGCACAGGCGCCAAAGATGCCGCCACCGACGATGATGAGGTCGAAGCTTTCATCGGCCAGAGCGGCCAGCGGTCTTTGCATGTCCTTTCCCGGGTCTCCCTGGAACCGATTCGTGTCGTTATCTCCGCTTCGGTGGGAAGATACCAGAAAAGCGCATCACTCTCATGCAGAAGGGGCCCTGCGGCCCCTCCCGTGAATCGCCCGACGGCTTCAGGCGGCTCGTCGATGCATGCGGAAGCGGCACAGGCCGGGCAGCATGAGCAGCAGCAGCCAGGCCAGGGCGCCGCCACCACCCGAGGCAGTGGCCGAGGACGTGCTGCCCGTGCCGCCACCGGCGGGCAGCACCGGGCCGCTGGGGTCGACGATCTTGCCGTTCACCAGCCCATCGGCGTCGTCGGCGCTGCCGTCGACGAGATGCAGGATGACACGCCGGCCCTCGATTTCGACGCGTCCGGCGAAGGGCCGCCGTTCTCCGGTGACCTCGTCGTATTTTTCCCAGCGGGTGCCGGCCGGCAGGGGCTCGGGGAAATAGATCTCCAGCGTGATCTCGGCGGGATTGTCTTCCGAGACAGGCAGATTCTCCACCCCGAAGGAGAACATGCCGTGACTGAAACCGGCGTTGCTGGCCGCAGTGGCGATGCGGATCGAGCTCGGCTCGATCGAGGTCAGGCAGCGGATACGACCGCTCGACGGACGAAAACCGATGACGTTGCCTGCCACTGCGTCGGCGAGGTTGCACATGCCCTCCTGCTCGTCGGGAACGCCGTTGCCGTCCGTATCCATACCGGGAGCCACCTGATAGCGATCGTCGATGCCGTTGTTGTCCTGGTCGTTCGGATCGATGTCGATGACGATGCGGCGGCGAGGAGACCATTCGGAAGGCAGTCCGTTGCTGTCCAGGTAGCGCATGCGCACCCAGTAGATCCGGTTGGGCTCGAGGACGCCGACAGGGATTCTGACGGCATCCGCACTCTCCAGCCGGCGCGAGAACACCAGTCGCCGGAAATCGTAGTCTTTCGCGATCTGCCATTCGATGGCCAGCATGGGGTCGCCATCCGGATCGGCGTAGTCGGTCCGCGGACGAATCAGGGCGCGGGTCGAGGGCATGGGGGGAGGATTGTCGAGCATCGGCCTGGCCGGGCGATGCGGGGTCCAGCGGCTGGCCGGATCCAGGGGATCGCTGCCGTAGCGGACCTCGTCACCGTCGGATTCGCCGTCTCCGTCGGTGTCCGGGTCGTCGGGGCGGGTTCCATAGACGGTGGTTTCCATGATGTCCGTCAGACCGTCGTTGTCGCTGTCGGAGGTGCCGGCCCCTGTGTTGCCGGTGCCGCCCGTGTTCCCTGCACCACCGGTACTTGCACTGTCGCCGCTGGCACCTCCCGTACCGCCGCTGCTCCCGGCTCCCCCCGTGCCACCGGTATCGCCAGTGTTCCCGGTATTCCCGGTGTCTCCGGCACCGCCGGTACTGCCGGTGCCCTCGTTGCCTCCGGTATCACCGGTATTGCCGGTGCTGCCCGTGTTTCCGCTGTTGCCCGTACTCCCGGTGCTGCCGGTGTCACCGGTGCCACCCGAACCGCCATTGCCGCTGGTGCTGCCGGCGTTGCCTGTGCTGTCGCCGCCTCCGGTGCCACCGGCGTTGCCGGTATTGCCGGTATTCCCGGTGTCACCGGTGTCACCGGTGTTGCCCGTGCTGTTGCTGCCGCCGGCGCCTCCCGTGCCGCTGGTGTCGCCTGTGCCGCCTGTGTTCCCGGTATCACCCGTGCCGCCGGTGTTGCCGGTCCCACCCGTATTCCCGGCACCGCCCGTGCCGCTGGAGCCTCCCGCTTCACCCGAGTCACCGCCCGAGCCACCGGAAGCGGCCGGTGTGACCAGTACGACATACATGCTGGGCGCGTTGCCGTTGTCTCCCAGTTCGACGGTCCCGGCGGGGAAACGGCGGCGGAAGAGATGGAGGGCGCGATCAGTGGTTCCGATGACGTCACCGGTGGCTTCCCAGGTGCCCAGCCAGCCCGGCAGATTCGTGGCATCGACGTGACCGACGAAGACATCGACATCCATGTTGACATCGAAGCGGATCAGTGTCGCGGCAGAGTGATATTTGTCGTTGTTGGCCGTCTGCAGGAGCTGCATGGTCGGATAGGCGCCCGGCACTTCGGTAAAGGTGTAGTTGCGATCGACGTAGACCAGGTTGCCGGGATCCGCGGTGCTCCACGCATACGTCCTGCCGCTCGCCGTGTACAAACCGGAGATCTGGAGGGTGCGCGTGAAGACGAGGCGGGCCTCTCCCTGCTGAAGGGTATTCGGGGAAGGCGCCAGATCCCGGATACCGCTTGCCGTCACCAGGTACTCGATACCCTCGGTCAGTGGGGTGGTGGAGAGCGTGACCCTGGAGCCGTTGGCCGAGGCGGAGAGGATCCGGGCCCCGTTGTCGATCCCGTAGTTACCCGCATCGCCGGCAGTGGCGGGGTCCACGGGTTCGGAGAAGGTCAGGACAATCGAGTTCTCGCCGGTGGCTTCGGCGCTCGTCAGCGAGGGAGGGGTGGTGTCGCTGGTGGTCGATACGGTAAGCGTGGCGCTCGCGGGACCTTCGAGGTCGGCGCCGTTGATGGCGCTGATCCGGTACTGATAGGCCTGTCCCGGGACGAGCCCCGTGTCACGATGACTCGTGCCGCTGATCGAAGCGATCGGCTGTCCGTCCCGGTAGATCCGGTATCTGATCACGCCGCTCTCCGCGTCCTGGGCGGGGTCCCATGCCAGGGTGACGGATGTGTCGGTCCGTTCGGTGGCGCGCAGGCCGGATGGGGCCGAAGGAGGGCTGTTGTCGGTGGTCTTGAGGATGAAGTCGCCTTCGACGGTGCCCCATTGATCCGGTCCGGGACCCGTGTAGACGAGCACGAAGTGCCGACCGTCCTGGCTCAGCCACTTGTTGGAAAGGTTCCAGTAGACGGTCTTGGAGCCGGTATTGAGGCCGGGGCCGACATTCTTCGGGTTGTCGAACAGGACCGTCTTCCACGGACCCCAGGGCTCCGGCGCCTCGTAGATGCCGATGTGATAGTCGTTGCTTGCGAAGCGGTCGACCTGCTGCGTGATGAGGATGTAGCGTTTCAGCCCGGCATTGTAGCTGACGCTGGTGCGCATGTTGCCGTTGACGGGATCCTGGAACACGGGCACCCGGTCGGCGAGATTGCTGCTCCAGGTCGGCTGTCCACCGGAGAGGCCGGCGAAATACTCGTAGGCCGAGGCATCCTCTAGCCGGTCGCGGGGGACGCGTATCAGGGAGACACCGCCCGGTTTCTGGACGTTCCAGTCGCTTTTCTGGGCCTCGTTGGCATAGATGTATACATGGTTGTCGCGAGCCCCCTGGTAGTCCCGGCCGAACTGGAGAAAGGTGGGGGAATAGAATGCCGGCATGCCGTCGAAGGTCCAGCGCACGCCCGTGAACGACCAGGTACGACCGTGATCCGTGGATTTCCAGAGTTCCGTCTGCCTGAAGGCGCCCCCGGTGCTGCCCGTGCCGTTGCGGAGCAGATAGAGTTTCCCGTCGACGGACACGATGCCCAGGCTCTTTCCGCCCCAGCCACCGGCGTCGTGCCCGGTCTTGAAGATGTCGTAGGCGCTGTAATTGTCCTTGTCGCCCTCGATGCGGGAGACGCCCAGCGAGGCGCGGGTCCGGTTCATGGTCCGAAAACCCTGGCCATCCCCCCAGGAGGTATACTGGTGCCCGTCGTCGGCCCAGGTGATCGTCCAGTTGTCGCTTTCCGGGGCCTCCGCGCCATTGCCGGGGGCCACGTTCTTCAGGGTCGACATGTCGATCCGGACGGTCTCTATCAGGTCGCTCGGCGGGTAATAGGGACCGGCCACCGCATGCACCATGCCCATGACGAGGCCGAAGGCGAGCGAGAGTCGACCGATCCATCCGGGCCCTTTGTGTCCGGACGTCTTCGACATCGATGCGGTTTCCATTGCCATGCCTTTCACCAATCGAGATAATGGGGGTCATCTGGCCGGGATTGGCCCGTTCGCGCGTCGTGGATAGTATCGCGGGTTTGGCGCGAGGTCTTGAGGACAGGGTTCACATTTTCCGGACAAAAACATAACCATATGATATACAAATAGAAAAACCCGGGTCCGTGCGGTGTGGGTGCTGCTTCGGCGGCCTGGTCCGGCACGGATCAAGATTCGCGGATCCCTTCCGATACACGGAGTGACGGCTCCGGGGCAGGCCGGGGTCCAGGGAGGCAGACGTGGATTTGTCGATCATCGTTCCCCTCTACAACGAGGAAGAAAGCATCGGGCCATTGCACCGGGCGATCACCGAGGCCGTCTCGCCTCTGGGGCTCGACTACGAAATCCTCTTCGTCGATGACGGCAGCCGGGACAGCACGTTCGAACGGGCCCGCGCGATCGCCCGCCAGGATCCCCATGTGCGCGTGATCCGTTTCCGGCGCAATTATGGCCAGACGCCCGCCATGATGGCGGGCATCGATCATGCCTCGGGCCGGATCCTGGTCACCATGGACGGTGATCTGCAGAACGATCCTGCCGATATCCCGAATTTTCTCGACAAGATCGAAGAGGGTTACGACATTGTGGTGGGATGGCGGCACAAGCGTCAGGACAAGCTGATCACGCGCAAGATTCCTTCACGGGTCGCCAACTGGTTGATCGGCAAGGTCACCGGGGTCCCCATTCGGGACAATGGCTGTTCCCTCAAGGCCTACCGTTCGGAGGTCATCAAGTCCATTCCGCTCTATTCGGAGATGCACCGTTTCATCCCGGCGATGCTGTCGCTGGTCGGTTCGCGGGTGGCCGAGATCAAGGTGCGCCACCATCCGCGCCGTTTCGGCCAGTCCAAGTACGGACTCTCGCGAATCTACAAGGTGGCGCTCGATCTGTTGATGGTCAAGACCCTGATTTCCTTCATGTCACGGCCGCTGCAGTGGTTCGGTCTGCTTTCGCTGCCACTGTTCGTGGCAGGGTTGGCCGCGCTCGCCACGAGCCTGCTGCCGGGCAGCGAGGCCGACCCGATATGGATGGGGGTGTCCTTTCTCTGCATGTCTTCGGGGTTCTTCTTCATCTTCGCCGGCACCGTGGCGGAAATGGTGTATCAAAGCGGCGATGTCCGACCCTCGCGCTACATGGAACGGAAACTCCGGGTGGTGGCGCCGCAAACCGGTATGGAGAGCAAGGCATGAAGGATTCAACAGGCTGTTCGGTCATCATCGTCATCGGCGAGAGGGTCGAACCGGACATCGTCGGATTGCACCAGGCGTATCGGCAGGCGCTGGCCGGACTCGATGGCGAGATCGAATTCGTCTATGTGCTCGATGGCCCCCGCCCCGAAGTCTCCGACAGGCTGGGCAGGCTCATCGAACAGGGGGAACCGGTGCGAATCGTGGAGCTTTCTCGCTGGTTCGGCGAGGCCGCGGCGCTCGATGCGGGCCTGGGCATCGCGCGTCATGAGTGCATACTGACCCTGCCGGCCTATCACCAGGTCGATCCGGCAGGGCTGCCGCGCCTGCTGGAAGCCCTGGATTCGGCCGACATGGTGATCTGCCGGCGCTGGCCCCGACACGACTCGCTCTGGAACCGTATCCAGACCCGGCTGTTCCGGATGCTCGTTCGCTGGACCACCGGGGAGCGCCTGGACGATCTGGGATGTGGTGCGCGAGCCTTCCGCAAGTCGATCATGAAGGAGATCAGTCTCTACGGCGAGCAGCACCGTTTCCTGCCGCTGCTGGCCAGACAACGCGGTTTTCGTGTCGTTCAGGTGGATCTCCCCCAATCGCGCAGGGAGCAGCGCCTGCGCGTCTATGCGCCCGGCGTGTATCTGCGTCGCCTGCTCGATCTGTTGACGGTCTTCTTTCTGTCGCGGTTCACCCGCAAGCCGCTGCGTTTCTTCGGCCTGATCGGGTCGGGCATGATGGCGCTTGGCCTGCTGATTCTGGTGTATCTGGCCGGCGAGCGCCTCTTCGGCGGCGTACCGCTGGCGGACCGTCCGGCCCTGCTGCTCGGTGCCCTGTTCCTCGTTCTGGGCGTGCAGTCCTTTGCCCTGGGCCTCATCGGCGAGCTCATCATATTCACGCATGCGGGTTCCGTGCGCGAATATACGGTCGATCGCATCATCACGGGCGATGACGAAATCGAGTGCAAGCCTGGCGAGGATACGGTAGTGGCGCTCAGGAATCATCTCGGGTGCGAAAAGAGCGCACCGTCATGACGATCGGCGGCCCCGGCATGTTCGCGGATCGTTCGTCGGTCTCGTGCCCGATACCCGTTCCTCCGGACGCCTCTCCAGGCTGACCGTTCTGCCCGGGTGAATCGATGATTCCGCTGACGACTGGAGCGAAGTGGTGAGTCTTTCCGGGAGAAGTGCGGAATGGCTGTTCGTCTCGCTGCTGGGACTGGTTCTGCTCGTCTCCGGTTGCCGGGAGTCGCTCTCGCCGCAGGAGCGGTGGGACAGGATCAGGCAGGCCGAATCCGCCGGTGACTGGCGTCTGGTCAGGATCGAGGTCAAGCATCTGCTCGCGCAAAGTCCCCGGGATGCAGCCGCGCATCTGTCGCTCGCACGAGCCGAGCTGGCGCTCGGCAATGCCAATCTCGCCGAAGAGGAGATTCGGAAGGCGATTTCCCTCGGTCTCGACGATGTCGAGACGAGACTGCTGCTCGGCAAGGCGTGGATCGCCCAGGGGCGCTATACCAGAGTCCTCGAGGCGCTGTCGCCGGATGCCTGGGGCAGGGATCCGGTGGCCAGGAGCAGGATTCTGACCCTGCGTGGACATGCGGCGCTCGCCATGTCCGATCTCGACAGGGCGCTCTCGGAATATCGCGAGGCGGCCAGGCTAGCGCCCCGGCTCGTCGAGCCCCGTCTGGGACTGGCACGTGTCTATCGGAACACTGGGCGGCTCGAAGCGGCAGAGAAGCTGATACGGGAACTCGAGAAGTCGGCGGCGGACGATGCGCGCGTGTGGTTCGAGAAGGCGGAATTGCTGGCTCTCAGGGGAGAGGACGAGGCGGCCATCGAGGCCTACCGGAAGGCGGTACGGTTCCATGACCGGGACCGAGACGTCCTCCAGGTGATGATACGCAGCGGATTCATCCAGGTTCTGCTGAAGACCGGCAGGCAGGAGGAAGCCCGCGAGCAGGTCCGCTGGCTGAAGGCGCACTTCCCGAAACAGCACATCACCCGCTATCTCCATGCCCTGATGGAATACTCACAGGGCAGGCTCGAGGCAGCGGAAGAATCGTTGCGCCCGCTGCTGAGCGAGCTGCCCGGGAATCCTCGCGTCAATCTCCTCGCCGGCGCGGTTGCCCTGGCCAGGGGAAATCTCGAGCAGGCCAATCGGCATCTCGAGCTGGTACTCCGGAAACAGCCCGGGAATCCGGTTGCCACACGTCTGATCGCCTCTGTTCGCATGCTTCTGGATCAGCCCGAAGGCGTTGTCGAGGTGCTCGATCCTCTGGTGAACAAGGGGGTCGACGATCCGTGGGTCTACCGCTTGCTGGTCAAGGCCAGTCTCGGGATGGGGCTTTATGCGGAAGCCAGGCAGTACATACGCGAGCTCGAGACCCGCACACCGTCCGACGCGAAAAGCACGATCGAACTCTCCCGGGCCTATCTGCTGTCCGGGGATGCAGAGGCTGCCGCGCGTATCCTGGGCAATCTGCAGAGCAGGGAAGGGCGGCTGGCCGGGCAGGCCATGGAGATCGTGAATCTGCTGGCCGGGGGCAAACTGGGGCAGGCTCGAAAAAGACTGGAGGCGTTTCGAGACGCTGGCGGGAATCCTGCCATCTACCACAATCTGGAAGGCATGCTTCATGCGTTGCAGGGTCGGTTCGACGAGGCGAGGGGGGCCTTTGCGCGGGCATCGGAGATGAATCCCGAAGACGTCTCTCCAAGGATCAATCTCGCACGTCTCGAGGAAATGGCGGGCAGATTCTCCGAGGCCAGGCGCATCTATCAGAACATACTGTCCATGAATCCGGAAAACGTGGAGGTGGTGATCTCCCTGGCCCGTCTCGAAATGCAGCAGGGCGATGTCGCTCGCGCCCTGGATCTGGCGAATCAGGCGGTCGACATCGCACCCCGATCGTATCAGGCCAGGCTGGTGCTGGCTCGTCTGTGTCTTGCGGTACGGAATGTTCGCTGCGCGCTGGAGGCGGCAGACCGGGCCCAGAGACTCGCTGTGCTTGCCCGGGATCGGGCCGGCGCCCTGTTCGTGAAGGGGCGGGCGCTGCTCGAGTCGGGCAAGGGAGAGGATGCGGCCGCTGCGCTGGAGGAAGCGATTCATCTGGGGCTGGATCAGGCCGATGTGCTCAGTGAGCTCGGTCGGGCGTACATGATTTCCGGGCATCTCGAAGAGGCCGAAAAGGCCTTCGGAAGGATACTGGAAAAGGCTCCCTCGCATCCGGAGGCGCTCGGCGGCATGTTGCAGCTTGCCTTTCGGCGCAACGATCCCGGCGCGGCCGGGCGGTGGCTGGACAGGCTCAAGCGTCACCACCCTGATGCAGTCGAGACCAGGATTTTCGAGGCGAGTTATCTGCAGTGGCAGGGAGAAAGGCAGCAGGCGCGTCGGGTGCTCGAGAACGCCTGGCGGAAAAAGCCGGAAAGACGGCTGTTGCTGGCCCTGCACGAGGTCATGAAGGCCCAGGGCGACAGGTCGCGGTTGGAGCTTCTTCAGGGTTGGTTGAAATTGCACCCGGACGACGTGGCCGTGCGCCATCTGCTGGCCGAGGATGCACTGGCCATGGGCAGGCTGAGGCTGGCCGAGTCGGAATATGCGCGTATCCTGAAGCGGCATCCGAATGACCCGAGGGCGCTCAACAACCTTGCCTGGATACGGGAAGAGCTTTCGCAGCCGGGAAGTCTCGAGCTGGCGAGGCGTGCCTATCGGTTGCTTCCGGATGCGCCGGACGTGGCCGACACCTATGGCTGGATTCTGTATCGTCGGGGGCGCCTCGAGGAGGCGGTGGAGGAACTGGCGAGGGCGGTGCGCCTTTCGTCCGGCAAGGATCCCGAAATCCTGAGACATTACAACGAGGCGCTGGATGCGCTGAGTCGCGCCCGGAAGGGTGGCGTGAAGCAGGGGTTGGCAGAAGCGCCATGAAGCATTGGGCCGGCGCTGTACCTGCTTCTGTCGGAACATGCAGAAAGAAACCGCCCGTTCGCAAGGCGAACGGGCGGTTTCGTATGCGCGTTGCTGCAGGTATCAGCTGCGCCGCCGCAGGCGCATGCCGAACCCGAATGCAAGCAGACCGGCGCCGGCGATTGCCAGGGTACCCGGTTCAGGCACGCTCATGACATTGCTCACCAGCACCACGAAGTCGTCATAGTCGTCATCGGAGCTCGAGGCCGGCAGATCTTCCCAGGCCAGGATGAACTCCTTGTCGGTCCAGGGATTGTAGCCCGTGGGCAGGCCGAAGAATCCGGGGACGCTGATCTGGTCGGAATTGTTGCCGGCGAAGGTCACCATGTGATCCTTGCCATCGGCATTGCGATGATCTTCCGAATACCAGATGTTGTTGGGCGTCTCCAGATAGAACCCGAACATGTCCGTGGTGAAGGAGGCGGTATCCGTGCCGATGGGCAGGATCGTGCTGGAGAAGGTGATGGCCCCCTTGTCGTTGCTGCCGAGATCCAGAACCAGGGAGACTGAACCCGGCCCGTTGGGCCCGGAGAAGATCTCGAGCCGGCGGGATGGATCCCGGGCGTCATAGATGCCGAAGCTGTTGACATCCTTGTAGCCGGCGATCTCGAAGAGGATGCGTGCCGTCGAGATGCCGGATGCGGTCTGGGTCCAGACCGCGTCGGGACCGTACTGGTCGGCGTTCACATCGATGGAGGAGGTACCCCCCAGCGTGATGCCGTCCAGCAGGCTCTGGAGGGATCCCCCGCTGATGGGGGTCGCCTGGATGGCACTGCTGGCGAGCGCCAGTGTGCCGGACAGTGCGATTGCCAGGGTCGTTCTGGAAATTTTCATCTTCATCCACTCCTCGGCCCGGGTCCGGGCCTTCTGGTTATCGATTTCAGCCAATGAAATGCCGGATTCTGTGCCTGATAATATGCAGGGATGATGCCATGTGTTACAACCATATGAAAGAAAAGAGAAATGTTTTGTGTTTCGGAAGGGGGCAGTGGTCGGTTTGCTGTGATTGTAAAAAAAAGTGACATGACCGGTCGATGCTCCGGCCCGATCGGAAATCCAGGATCGGTATGGGCATCTCCATGATTTGGATGTGGGGCTGGAAACTTACGGGTAACGAGCATATTATGGATAATATGCAGTAATTAAGGTCGCAACTGTCGCAAGTTGCCGTCCGCCATGCCAGTCTGCAGTGCGCCGGGTACTGCAGTCGGTTCAAGGGAGGTTCTGTAGACGGGGGCAGGATCGACCGGTATGCGCATGCTGGATGCCATCGATACCCGACCATGGCAATGAGCATACCCGTGAACGATCGCCAGCCAGACATCACGCTGTAAGAATTTCTGACACCCCGTCATGCATTTTCCGCCGAGGTCATGGAAAAGCCGTTTCCACTTCATTTCCGAGGAGAGAACAAGTTGAAAATCCGCAAATCAGCGCATGTCGCCCGTTTCCGTCATTTCATGACAGTGGTTCTGTCGGCGGTCTGGCTTGCAGGCTGCAGCACTGCCGGCAGGACGCCGTCGGTGCCGACAGCGTCCGTTTCGGAAACGGAGGCGCCGGAGTATCGGATCGGTCCGGGCGACAGCCTGCAGATTTTCGTGTGGAACAACAAGGACCTGAATGTCACCGTGCCGGTTCGTCCGGACGGGCGCATCACGACGCCTCTGGTCGAGGATCTCAAGGCGAGCGGCAAGACACCCACCGAGCTCGCCCGGGAACTGGAGCAGCGCCTCGCCAAGTATGTCAAGCATCCCATCGTGACTGTTACAGTTACCGGGTTCGTTGGTCGATATGACCAGCAGATACGCATCGTGGGCCAGGCGGTCCAGCCGCAGGCCATTCCGTATCGCGAGAACATCACCATACTGGATGCGGTGATTCTGGCCGGTGGTCTGTCCGAGTTTGCCGCCGGCAATCGCACCAAGGTGATCAGGAAGGTGGACGGCAAGGACGTGGAGATCAGGGTCAGACTCGACGATCTCCTCAACGAGGGCGATGTTTCGCAGAACATCAAGCTGATGCCCGGCGACATCGTGGTCATACCCGAGAGCGTGTTCTAGCCGGGTGCCGCTGAACGTGTCCGGTTGACCGGGCGCGGAAAAACGGATCACGGATATATTTCGAGAATAACGACATGCAGAACATATTCGAGCAGATCTACTCCCAGGCGCGTGCCCTGTGGATCTACCGCTGGCAGATCGTGATGGTGACCTGGCTGACGGCGGTTATCGGCTGGGCCAGCGTCGCGTTGCTGCCGGACAAGTATACGGCCACCGCCAAGATCTACGTGGACACCGAATCCATGTTGAGGCCTCTCCTCAAGGGGCTCGCGGTCCAGACGGACATCGATCAGCGTATTCAGCTGATGACCAAGGCGCTGCTGAGCCGTCCCAACCTGGAGGCGATCGCCATCAAGTCGGGGCTCTACAGCAGCGACCTGGCGCCGGAACAGTTCGACAGGCTGATCGGGGCACTGGGCAAGGACATCAAGCTCAAGTTTTCCAAGCAGCAGAATCTCTACGAGATTTCCTACATGCACGGAAATCCGGAGAAGGCGCGAGCCGTGGTGCAGGTGCTGCTGGACATCTTCATCGAGACCATGCTCGGTGATACGCGCAAGGATACGGACTCCGCCAAGGAATTTCTGCAGAACCAGATCGAGGAATACGAGAGACGGCTCAGGGAGGCCGAGGACAGGCTGACGGCGTTCAGGAGGAAATACCTTCACATACTGGAAGGCGGGGACTTCTTCAAGAAGCTCGAGGAAACGCGCAAGGAGCTGCGCCAGGCAGAACTGGAGCTCAAGGAGGCCATGCTGCGCAGAAACGCCATCAGGCAGCAGTTGAGGGATTTCAAGAAAGCCTCCTCGGCGGCATCCGTGGCCAGCGGGGCCGGCATGATCCGGACCTCGGTGGATGACAGGCTGGAAGCGCTGCGACAGCAGCTGGCCGATCTGTCGCTCATCTACACGGACGAGCATCCCGAAATCAAGACGCTCAGAAACATGATCGCCGAGCTCGAGGCCAAGCGCATGAAGGAACTCGAGAAGCTGGCCGAGCTCATGGAGCGAGAACCCGAGGAAACGAGCGCCAATCTGCCGCCCGAGCTTGCGTTATCGCTCAGCGAGGCCAATGCGAATGTGGCCGCCTTGAGGGCGAGGGTCGATGAATTCAGGGCGCGTGTCGGCAAGCTCGAGGAGCTCGCCAAGCTTTCGCCGCAGATCGAAACGGAATACAAGCGGCTCAATCGCGACTACAACATCAACAAGAGAAACTACGAGGAGCTGGTGGAGCGGCGGGAATCGGCGAGAATCTCCGAAAACGTCGACAAGTCCGGTGACACGGTCAAGTTCAAGGTCATCGAGCCGCCGATCGTGTCCTCGATTCCCACATGGCCTCCGCGAACACTGTTGAATACGGCAGTGCTGGTCGTCTCCATCGGCATGGGAATGTTCGTTGGCATCGTGCTGACCCAGATTCGCCCCCGCATCCATGACAAGGTCATGCTCGGTCGGGTATCGGGCCATCCTGTACTGGCCAGCATCTCCACGATCGAGAAGGACGGCAGCATCTACATCCAGTCCGTGAACAAGACCGGTCTGGTCATGGCGCTGGGCGGGCTGCTGGCAATGTACAGCATGGTGCTCACCAGTGGTGCTCGGGAGAAGTTTCTCGAGCTGGTGACGATGATAAGAATGATGCTCACAGGGTGACGGATCGGCGTCTGTACGCGTGAGAGGACATGCCATGACGGATAACACGATAGAAAAGGCGGTGGAACTGTTCGAGCATCTGCCGGATTCACATTCCGAAACGGGGGGCGAGGCAGGGAATGTGAGTCAAGGCTCGGAATTTCACGAGATCGACCTCGACAAGCTGCACAAGCGCGGATTTCTGACACCGGAGCATGCCTCGGCGCAGCTCATGGAAGAATTCCGGATGCTGAAGCTGCCGATTCTCAAGCTGGCGCTCGGCAGAAACGAACGCCTCGATCTGCCCAATGCCAATGTGGTTCTGGTGACCAGTGCGCTCGAGGGAGAGGGCAAGACCTTCGTGGCCGTGAATCTTGCAATGAGCATCGCGATGGAGCTGGACACGACCGTTCTCCTGATCGACGGAAACATCAGAAACCGTGGGTTGTCACGGGTATTCGGTCTGGAGAATCACGAGGGGCTGCTCGATGTGCTCTCCGAAGAGGACAAGGACCTGCGAGACGTGATCGTCAAGACGAATGTCGAGGGTCTGAGGATCCTGCCGGCCGGACAGGCAAGGAACCCGAGGAGCACCGAGCTCCTGACGAGCGGCAGGATGCGCAGGCTCATCGCGGAGCTCTCCCAGCGCTATCACGATCGCATCGTCGTCATCGATGCCACTTCGCTGCTGGCATCGAGCCAGGCGAAGGTGCTGGCACAGCATGCCGGACAGATCACGGTCGTCGTCGAGGCCGGAAAGACGACACGGCAGGATATTCAGGAGGCGCTGGGATATCTGGAAAGGGACAAGGCCATCGGAATGGTGCTCAACAAGAATATCTGGCAGGCCAAGGGAACCTACTGAATCATCGATCCACGCAGTCTGCGGTGGCGACGGGGCCGCATGGTGGAATCGCCATTTCCACGGCCGTTCGGCCAATGTGATCCGGGATGAATGGTGCGAGGAATACAGAACCTGGAACAGGCAGGGCATTCCTCTGACGGTCGATTCACCGCCGGGCTCTGTATCGCATCATGGGCCATCCTGCTCGTGACTGCATTCGTCGTCTATGCCGACGCCTTCCGCTCTCTCATTCAGACCTGGAACAGGACCGGGGAATACCGGCATGGATTTCTGGTCATGCCCATCGCCCTTTGGCTGGCGTTCCTGTCCAGAGGAAAACTGGACGGGGCGGTGCTCAAGCCCAGTGCCTGGGGGATCTTGGGGCTGCTGCTGGCGGTGACCGTATGGGCACTCGGCCGGCTGTGGGATCTCAACATATTCATGCACGCCGGCGTCGTCTCGATCATCCCGTTTTCCGTGCTGGCTCTCTTCGGTCAGGATGTGTCGAGACGCATGATCTTCCCGATCGGCTACATGTTTCTGGCGGTGCCCGTCGACGGCAAGTGGCTCGTGCCCTTCCTGCAGACAATCACCGCACAGGGTGCGGAAGCCATGCTGCAGCTCCTGAATGTGCCCGTGTTCAGGGACGGGACACTGCTCAGCCTGCCCGTGGCGGATTTCGAGGTTGCCGAAGCCTGCTCTGGATACAGGTTCCTCATCGCCATGGCCGTGATCATGCTGGCGATGGCCTGGGTCTATTACGGGACCGTTACGAAAAGGCTGTTGTTCGTGGCGGTCGCCATGGTCATGGCACTTGTCGTCAATATCGTCAGGGTGACCGGCATCATGCTTCTTGCTCAGGAGAGGGGGCTGGCATCGTCTGCCTATGCGGATCACGTGCTCTATGGATGGCAGCTCTATGTCGTCATCATCCTTCTGCTCGCCGTTGCCGGTGCCTGGTGGTCGGACAGGGGACGGTTTGGTGCGGATAATGCATCGTTCAGGGTGGGTATCGGAGCATCACGTAATGAAGTTCTGTGGGCACTTTTCACTTCGTTGGCGGTGCTGGTTGCATCCCGTTCCGTCATCGAGGTGTTCGCATAGTATCGTGCGTCCTGTGGCATGCAGGAAGGCGCACCGGGATTGTCGAAACGAGGATGAGTGAATGGGGATGACCGATGGACGAGGCTGTCGAGGCGGTAACCATGGTGTCTGATTCTGTCGGGTACGGTCTCGACAGGCCGATTCTGGCATTCGGGCTGCCCAGGTCGGGCACGACCTGGATAGGCAAGCTGTTCGACAGTCATCCCGGCGTCCTGTATCGACACGAGCCGGACAGCTGGCATCGGATCACGGGCATTCCGACCTTCGCCGATGCCGGGGATACGGAGCAGGTCAGACTGGCGCGTGAATACATCGAACGGCTTCCCGCCACGTGCAACACTTCGATCTGCGGCAAGAGGCCGATATTCAACAAGCAGTGGCGATCGCCCATGAGCCAGGGACTGTACAGACTGGCGATCATGTCGGCGCTTCTTGCGGAGAAGCTGACGAACGTGCATATCACGCGCATTCCCGAGGGTGACCCTGTCGGAAGCGGAGCGCGGCTGGTGTGGAAGTCGATCGAGTCTCTGGGCAGACTGCCTCTGTTTCTCGATGCGGTCGGAAGTGCGCGCGGCGTGCACATCGTCAGGCATCCCTGTGGTTTCATCGCATCCGTTCTCAGAGGGGAGTCCCGGGGGCGTTTCCGGGATCGGACCCCGTCCAGCGAGGATTACGGACTGTTCGAGAAGATAGTCGATTCGGAGACGGCCAGGGGTCTGGGTGTCGACATGGAAACGCTCAGGGAATCCACGCCGGTCCAGAGGCTGGCGTGGAAGTGGTTGCTCTACAACGAGCAGGCCTTCAGGGGCTGTCGGGAGAGGGCAGGCTATCGACTGGTCAGATACGAGGACATCTGTGACGAGCCGGTGGACCGGATGAGGGAGCTGTTCGAATTCTGTGATCTGGAATGGCATTCCCAGACCGAGGAATTCATCCTGCAGACGGGGCGCAGGAAGAACGACAAGTATTACAGCATCTACAAGAATCCTCGCGAATCCGCCAACAAGTGGCGCACCGAGCTGGACGAGGACACGATACGGCAGATTCATGATGTGGTGATGCGGAGTCACATGGGCAGGATATACGGAGACAGATGGTGAACGTGGAGAAAGGTGGCGACAGGCCGCTGCGAGTGCTCACGTACACGACTCTGTATCCCAATGATATTCAGACACGGCATGGGGTATTCGTCGAGAACCGGCTCAGGCATGCACTCCGGACAGGGCGGGTCCGGATCCAGGTGGTCGCGCCGGTTCCATGGTTTCCGTTCAGATCGGACTGGTTCGGGAGCTATGCCGAGTTTGCCGGTGTCTGCCACGAGGAGTCCCGTCATGGGATACGCATTCTCCATCCACGGTATCCGGTGATTCCGAAGGTTGGCATGAGCATGACACCGTTGCTCATGGCGATGGCCACCCTGGGACCCGTCAGAAGCGCCATCGACGAGATGGGAGGTGTCGATGTACTCGATGCACATTACTTCTACCCGGACGGCGTGGCGGCCGCCCTGCTCTCGGGCTGGCTGTCGATACCGCTCGTGATCACGGCCCGGGGAACGGACATCAATCTGATTCCGCGATACAGGGTACCGAGGGCCTGGATACGATGGGCGGCCCGAAGGGCATCGGCGATGATCACGGTCTGCAGGGCGCTGAAGGACGAAATGATCGGCCTCGGGATCGATGACGAGAAAATCCACGTTCTGAGAAACGGTGTCGATCTGGAAATGTTTCGCCCGGTCGACGGACGCCGGATCAGGGAGAGGTTCGGTCTGGATGGCAGGGTACTGATCAGTGTGGGGCATCTGATCCGGAGAAAGGGGCATGATCTGGTCATCGGTGCACTTGCACGGCTCGAGCCCGATGTGCAGCTTCTGATCGTGGGCGACGGACCGGAGCGAAGGCGCCTCGAGGCGCATGCAGCCGATCTGCAGGTTGCCGACAGGGTGGTCTTTGCTGGAGAGGTGCCTCATCGGGAGCTTGCCGAATATTACTCGGCTGCGGATGTTCTGGTTCTCGCCTCCGACAGGGAGGGGTGGCCGAACGTTCTGCTCGAATCCATGGCCTGTGGCGTTCCCGTGGTCGCCACGAGCATCTGGGGTGTTCCGGAAGTGGTGGCCTCGCCCGAGGCCGGTGTGCTGGTGGATGATCGGACACCGGAGGCACTTGCCGGCGGTATCAGGAGGCTTCTTGCAAACATGCCATCGAGCGATGCGACGCGCAGGTATGCAGAAAGGTTTTCCTGGGATGAAACCACCAGCGGGATGCTGACGATATTTTCGGAGCTGGCGGGCAGATGAAGATTCTTTTTCATCACAGGATCGCATCCAAGGACGGGCAGTACGTTCACATGAGCGAGCTCATCCGGGCGCTCCGTTCCCTGGGACACGAGGTCGTGATCGTGGGGCCGGAGATCATGGAAGAGGAATATGGCGGGGTGGCAGGTGCTGTCGACTGGCTGAAACGGCACGTGCCTTCGTTCATCTATGAACTGCTCGAGTTCGGCTACAACCTTCCGGCCCTGTTCCGGATATTGGGGGCTATTCGGAGACATTCTCCCGATGTCGTCTATGAGCGCTACAACCTGAACTTCATCGCCGGGGTTCTGGCGGCGAGGCTGACCAGGCTGCCCCTGTTGCTCGAAGTCAATGCGCCACTGTTCATGGAGCGCAGTCGCTATGACGGCCTGGCATGCAGGCCGCTTGCGAGATGGACGGAACGATTCTCCTGGAAGAATGCGACGCATCTCTTTCCAGTGACACGGGTCCTTTCCGAAATCATTGCCGATACTGGTGTGCCGCAAGAGCGGATGACGGTCATCCACAATGGCATATGCCGATCCGACTGGGAGCAGGCGCCATCCCGCATCGAGGCCAAGCGAGCGCTGGGTCTGGAGAATGCTCTTGTGCTCGGCTTCTCGGGTTTTGTCCGCGAGTGGCACGGGATGGAAAGAGTGCTGGATTACATGGCACGGGAGGAGACGAGACGGGACGTGCATCTGCTTCTGGTGGGTGACGGCCCCGTCAGGTCGAGCCTCGAGCAGCGTGCGAAGCGTCTGGGTCTGAGCGAGAGGTTCACCATCACGGGTTATGTCGATCATGAAGATGTGAGGCGCTATGTGTGTGCCTTCGATGTTGCATTGCAGCCGGACGTCGTCGAGTATGCTTCGCCACTCAAGATCTTCGAATACATGGCCGCTGGCTGCGCGATCCTTGCGCCTGACAGGAGAAACATACGCGAGATCGTGAGGCACGAGTCCGAGGCGCTTCTTTTCGATGCGGATTCGTCCGAGGACTTCGGCAAGGGGCTGGCCAGACTCTGCGAGGATGACGCCCTTCGCGAAAGGCTCGGCAGAGGTGCCAGGGCGCGTCTGGCGGATGCGGGCTTCGACTGGGTCGAGAATGCAAGACGGGTGACGGAAATTGCAGGCCGCTGCCTGGAGGCGGGCCATGCATGATCGCCTGGGACAGCGCGTGGTCAGCGCCCTGAAGTGGATGGCGGCTGCCCGCCTGTTGTCCCAGCTCGCGAGCTGGGTGATCACGATCGTCGTCATACGCCTGCTGGCGCCGGAGGATTACGGATTGATGGCCATGGCGATGGCCGTGATCACCTTCCTCAACCTGCTTGCCGAGATGGGCATGGGGGCCGCCCTGATCCAGAAACGCGATCTCGATCAGGGGCTGGTTCGAGAGGCCTATACGCTGGCGCTCGTCGTCAACGGTCTGCTTTATGTGGTTCTCTACCATGCTGCGATCCCGCTGGCGTCCTTTTTCGGTGAACCACGGTTGATCGATGTGGTTCGCGTGATAGGGTTGCAGTTCTTTCTCCTGGCGCTTTCCATCGTGCCCCAGTCCATGCTCGAGAAGCGTATGGAATTCAATCGCAGAGCGATTGTCGAGCTGGTATCGACGATTGTCGGCAGCCTGTTCACGCTCTATCTGGCGCTCGTAGGGAAGGGGGTCTGGTCGCTCGTCTACGGAAATCTGCTGCGCATGTTCGTTCGCATGCTCGGTCTCAATCTGCTGTATCCCTATTTGAGGGTCCCGACCCCGCGACTTGGGCGTGTCCTCGGAATCGCGAAGTTCGGGGGCTGGGTGACGCTGGAACGCCTCTTGTGGTACCTCTATACCGAATCGGACATCTTCATCATAGGACGCATACTGGGCAACGAGATACTTGGACTGTATTCCGTGGCCAGACAGCTTGCAGCACTCCCCTCGCAGAAGCTCAATGCGATCATGACGCAGGTGAGTCTGCCGGCATTCTCCGCATTGCAGGATGATCGCGAACGCTTCAGAAGCGCCTTTCTCAAGGCAACGCGTCTGATATCCGTTTTTGCCGTTCCCGTGTTCTTTGGCATATCGGCCGTTGCACCGGAGGCTGTGAGCGTGTTGCTCGGTGCCAAGTGGCAAGAGGTGGTTCTGCCGATTCAGCTGCTGGCACTGGTCATGCCACTGAAGATGCTGGGCGCCAATGTCCCCACGGCCGTGAAGGCGGTCGGCAGGCCGGATGTCAATGTCGTCAATCTTTCGCTGGCCTGCATCATCGTGCCGTCGGCCGTGCTTGTCGGAACGAGATGGGGGCTGACGGGCGTGGTCGTCGCCTGGTGCATTGCATACCCGCTGGCGTTTGCAGTCATGTTGATGCGTTCGATCCCCCTGATCGGCATAGGTATCGGCGAGTTCGCTGCTGCGGTGGCCCCCTCGTTAATGTCAGGAATTGTCATGTATGTTGCGATTGTCGCGGAGAGGATGCTTTTCGGGCAGCAAGTGGAGGTGATGGCACGGTTCCTGCTGTTGGTGTTGTCCGGTATGCTGGCTTATCCTTTGGTCAGTCTGATGGTGAATCGTCAGGCATCGATCGAGCTGCTGTCACTCGTGTACCCCGTTCAGGGAAGGAAACTGCGCAGCCGTTGACGAGGGAGGGAAACTGATGCTGCTGATCCGGAAGAACCGCATGTCTGCCCGAAATGGACTCGATCTGCGCTGGTCCCTGATATTCCTGCTCATGTCCGGCAATCTTGCGGCCGAAACCGCCGACGATACCGGTGCAAGCCAGCGTGCCGGAATGACGATCCTGCCCACCGTCGCCCTCTCCGGAACCTGGACCGACAACATCACGCTGACCGAGGTGAATCCGGAATCCGAATTCGTGACGGCGATCATACCTGGAGTCAGCCTGACCGATCGCACCAGGAGATTCTCGGCTGTTGCCGATTACAGGATGGAAGGGCTCTTCTATGCCAGGGACAGCTCGCGCAACGAGCTTTACCACAAGCTGGAGGCCGCGGCGCAGTCGGAGCTCGTCGAGCAATGGCTGTATCTGGACGGGGATGCGTTCTATACGCAGCATTCCATCACACCCGACGGCAGGGTCGGATATGACAACATTCCGGTGACCGACAACCGCTCGGATGTCTGGTCACTGGCCCTGTCGCCCTATATGCGTCACGAGTTCGGAAGAGATCTCGCGGTACGCGCCGGTGCAAATTTCAGAAAGGTTGCGTTCAAGAAGGGAGGGCTTCAGGACCGCACACAGGAACAGTGGTTTCTCGATGTCGGCAACAATCCATCGGCTGGGCAGGATTTGACATGGAAAGTCACCTATCGAAGAAACGAGGTCAAGCGCGAGATCCTGTCCGACTCGACATTCGAGCGGGCATTGCTGGATCTCCGCTATGCGCCAACCATCAAATATCAGTTCTACGCCCAGGGTGGGCGGGAGAAGAACCGGTTCGAGGTGGCGCCCGGCGTGAAGGCACCGGAAGGAAGTCTGTGGTTCCTGGGCGCGGTCTGGCGACCCGGGGCCTTTACCATGGTGGATGTGGCCTTTGGAAGAAGGTACTTTGGCAACAGCAGACGCTTCGAGATTTTTCATCGTGGAGCACATTTCGGTTTCAGCGCAAAATACGCGGAGGAATTGACCACGGTAACGCAATTGCTCACCCGCCTGGATACCGAGAGGGTTCAAGGCAGCCTGCAGGCGCTCGGGGGCGAGGAAACAGGTGATGTCCTCTCTCTCTCGGACTATGTCCTGCCGTCATTCTCGGTGACGACCTATCTCGGCAAGCGGCTGGAAGGCACGCTTTTCTACGAAGGGGCCAGGACCAGCCTCTCACTGCGCCTCTACGACGCCCGTCGCGAGTTCCAGAAGGATGCATCGAAGGACGAGTTCACTGGTTATGTATTGAAGGCGACGAGAAGGATTCGTCCCTATACGAATGCCGAGCTGAGATTGGATGTCGCCAGCAGGAGTGCGAGCACTGGTCTGGACAGTCGGTTCAGACGGGCCTCCCTCATGGCCCGGCATCGATTCATGAAGAACGTCGATTCTTCTCTGGGTTACATCTACGAGAAGAGAAGCGGTGCCGCCACCACCGATTACAGCATGAACATGGTGTTCGTGAGCGCCGTAGTTGCATTCTGAACATGGACTGGTCGAGCTGATAACTAGAGCCTCATCCGATGGTGGATGATGGGGCGTATGGATCATTCGCATCCTCGTGCAGATGGTTACCGAATCGTTACTCGAAAAGAGCAGGCAGCCCGTAGCCATCGTCATTGGTCTCGACATCAATGGTCTGGGTGTGGCCAGGAGCCTGTCCCGCAGGCGCGTGCCGGTGCTGGCGCTGCACGACCGGTCGGATTCGCCCTATCGTCTGACCCGGCATGCCCGTTTCCGTCGGGTGGAATCGCTTTCAGGTCGGAGTCTCGTGAAGCAGATCCAGCAGTTGTCCGACAGGGCGAGGGAAAGGCCGGTACTGTTTCCGACGGAGGAACGCACGGTTGAAACGCTGGTGCGCCACCATAAGGATCTTGCCTCCTGCTGCCGATACAAACTGCCGGACGGACAGTTGCTGGAGAGGCTCACGTCGAAATCCGGATTCGACGCGCTGGCGAAGAAGCACGGGTTTCTGGTGCCGGGAACCTGGACAGTCGACAGGAGTACATACGAGGACGTGTCTGCGGTGGAATTCCCCTGCATCGTCAAGCCGTCGGTGAAGAACGATGCCTATGCCAGGCATTGCAGAAAGGCCTATTTCGTGCACGATCGGGAAGAGCTCGCCAGGGTCTTCGAAGAGGTGTTCCCTCATGTCGACGAAGTGGTTGTGCAGGAATGGGTGCCTGGAGGGGACGAGGAGATTCGTTTCTGCCTGTTCTACTGCAGCCGGCCGGGGCACATGGACGCCGCGTTCGTCGGCAGGAAGCTGTATTCATGGCCGCCCGGAACCGGTGGAACGGCAAGTTGCATGCCCGAGCTCGATGGCGATGTGATCGAGGCCGTTCGAAGCGAAACGGAGAGATTCGTGGCTGCAATCGGCCTTGTCGGCATGGGCAGCATGGAATTCAAGCGGCATGCAGTCAATGGCAGATTCTACATGATCGAGCCCACCATCGGCAGAACCGATTATCAGGAAGAAGTGGCAGCACTCAACGGTGTGAATCTTCCGTGGGCGATGTACGCCGATCTGGTCAAGGGCGAGATACCCGAACAGAAGAGGACGCGAAGAGTCAGAATCTGGCGCGACAGGCACATGCCCAGGTGGTCAGCAGAAAGGCAGGGCAGGCAGTGTCATGTATCACCCGGAAGCGGAGTGGATTCCGTATGGCGATGGAGCGACCCGCTTCCTGGGCTGTATGAAGGGTACAGGCGACTGACCAAAAGGCTGGGGAGAATCAGAATCGGAAACGTGGCGGGACAGGCATGAGAAGAATCATCAAGGCATTGGCTGAAGGACTGGATATCGGACGTCGAAAGCCGCGTGATCCCGATACGCATCTGGCGGCTGCTGCGGAATGGCTGGCTCGGGCGCAGGATGCCACGGCAGACGATGGCGTGTCCGCGAGCTATGACATCAAGGCCGGCGAGTGGTCGGCTTCCTATCCAGAGACCACGGGGTACATCATCACGACCCTGTACGACTACGCCGCCTATTCTGGAAACCGGGAGTTCGCCGAACGTGCCGAACGCATGGCCCGGTGGGAATCCGAAATTCAGCTCGATGAGGGTGGCGTGCTTGCAGGCACGATGGATGCCGATATCAAGGCGCCGACCATATTCAATACGGGACAGGTGCTTTTCGGCTGGGCCAGGGCCTATGAGGAAACCCGGGATCCGGTATTTGCGGATTCCCTGACGAAGGCATCCGACTGGCTGGTGAAAGTACAGGATGACGACGGGGCCTGGCGAAGGCATGCCTCGCCCTTCGCAAGCCACGAAGTGAATACCTACAACACGCGTGTCGCTTTCGGGCTGGTCAGGGCATGGGAGGTGCTCGGAAGACAGGAATGGCTGGATGCTGCCGTGAAGAATGTCGACTGGGTCGCGCGCCGTGCTCACGGGAACGGCTGGATGCCGGACAACTGCCTGACGGACAATTCAAGGCCGCTGACGCACACCATCGCCTATGCGGTCAGGGGCATTCTCGAAGTCGGCGTCGCCGCCGACAGGGACGATTTCATCGATCTCGCTGTTCTTGCTGCGGAGAATGTGGCGGCTGCGCAGCGCCGGGATGGCGCCCTGCCGGGCCGCCTGGATTCGGAGTGGCAGCCGGCAGCCAGGTGGAGCTGCCTGACTGGAAATTCGCAGATGGCGCTCAACTGGCAGAGAATCGACGAGGTGGCCGGCAATGCAAGGCTGGCGAAAGCGGCCAGGGAGGCAAATGCCTACAACATGAGCGTGCAATCCCTCGATGACGCCGACGATGGATTGCGTGGCGGCATCCAGGGGTCTTACCCCGTCTATGGCGAGTACATGCGCTGGCGGGTGCCGAACTGGGCGGCCAAGTTCTTCATGGATTCGCTCATGCTGGAAAACGGCTTTCCGGTCGATCGAACGGCAGATTCCAGGACGGGTTGAAACGTCATGCGTGACATAGCGGTATCGCTGGTCATATTCGGCCTGATTCCCTACATGATCATGCGGCCTCATGTGGGGCTGCTCGTCTGGTCGTGGATCGGCTACATGAATCCGCACCGGCTGGCATACGGATTCGCCTACAGTTTCCCCTTCGTACAGCTCGTCGCCGGCATCACGCTCGTCTCCATGTTCTTCTCGAAGGAACGGAAGGACATTCCATGGACGCCGGTCACTGTCGTGCTGGTTCTGTTCATTCTGTGGACCTGTTTCACGACACTTTTCGCCATCTACCCTGATGCGGCGCTCAGGCAGATGGAGAAGGTGCTGAAGATCCAGGTCATGATTTTCGTGACACTGATGCTGATGAAGGACAGGCGGCGCCTGGAGCTCCTGGTCTGGGTGATTGCGATGTCGATCGCGTTCTATGGCATCAAGGGAGGGCTGTTCGCCCTGCGTACAGGAGGCGCCCACAGGGTTCTTGGGCCATCTGGCAGCTTCATCTCCGGAAACAACGAGATCGCATTTGCGCTTTGTGTGATATTTCCCCTGCTACGCTATCTTCAGCTGTCATTGAACCGGCGACTGCTCCGCTGGGGCATGGGCGCCATCATGATACTTTGCCTGATCGCAATCGTGAGCACCTATTCACGTGGCGCCTTCCTCGCCGGTTCGGCCATGCTTCTGTTCACCATCCTGAAGTCCAGGAATCGATTGCCGCTTCTGTTGGCATTCTCGATCGCAATACCGCTCATCATCAATTTCATGCCAGATGCATGGATGCAGCGCATGGGGACCATCAAGACCTACGAGCAGGATGGCTCGGCGATGGGAAGGATCAACGCCTGGCGTTTTGCCTTCAATCTCGCTCTGGATCGTCCGATCGTCGGGGGCGGGTTCGAAGTGTTCCAGCCGGAGGTGTTCCAGATATATGCACCCGAGCCCGAGAATTATCACGACTCGCACAGCATCTATTTCGAGGTGCTCGGCGAGCATGGTTTCGTCGGTCTGGCGCTGTTCCTCGCATTGATCTTCCTGTCGTTCAGGACGGCATCCAGGGTGGTGAGGGCCACCAGGGAACACGAACACATGTACTGGGCGAGGGATCTTGCGGCAATGGTCCAGGCATCCATGGTAGGATACCTTGTGGGCGGCGCATTCATCGGCCTGGCCTATTTCGATCTTCTCTATCATCTCATTGCGATCGTGGTCATTCTTGAATGGATGATTCAGCACCAGGAAGTGACCGAGGACAGTGAGGCGAGGGCAGCTGCCGGTTCCGGTATGGTGCAGGCGCACGAATCGCCCTACGGGAAGGGGTCCGGTGGTGGTGGCTACTATCGATGATATTGTGCAACTCATGCACATCAAGAGGCATATACAGGGATGAATAGAAAATCGATAGAGCGCCTTCTGCAGGCTGTGATCGTTGCTGCCTGTATGTTCGCCATGATCGATTGGGCGAGAAACTTTCCCTATCCCTCGGCGCTGATCAAGCCGTTCCTCGATCCATTTCATCGTTGGCCCACCGAGCAGGTGCGTGAATGGGTGATGTCGGGGAACATCGATCCCGAGTTTCTGTCGTTTTTCTATCGGGATCCGGAGCGCAGCATTCCCGAAGGCGAAAACATGGTTTCGCCCGCCGACGGAAGGGTGATCGATATCACGGTCAAGGACGGCGTTCGTTACGTCGTCATTGCACTGACCTTCTGGGATGTCCATGTTCAACGCCATCCTGTCAGTGGTGTGGTGACCGAGATCAGCTCACTTGGTGACAAGCTGATGGATGGCGAGGGAAGGAATCTCGTATTTCTGAGAGAAAAGCATGCGCCGGTCCAGAAGCGCATCTGTTATGAAACGGACGTCTGGGACGATGTGTGCGTGCGCCTGATCACGAGTTATCTTGCGAGAAGGATCGAGGTATGGAGCAAGGTGGGTGATCATGTCGTCAAGGGACAAAGGCTGGGGAGAATTCTTTTGGGGAGTACGGTGGTTCTGGAAGTGAACGAGCGAATCCCGATGACTGCGCGAGTCGGTGAACGTGTCATTGCGGGAGAGACCATCATGGCGGAAGCGCCTGATCGGGAAGAGCAGGGTGGACAGGCGGTGAACGTGCAATGACGAGATCCTGGCGAATTGTTCTGCTGGTATTGTTTCTTACCCTGTGTCTGTTCGTGTTCGATTACTCATGGCGGGTCGTGCACGCGCCGATTGCCTATCTCATCCTGCCGGCGACGTTGTTCGTCATCGTGGGCGTTCTTCTGATCGGCAGACTGGGCAAGCGAGCCGGCTGATGGTCAGGCGGAGAGGACTGGGCGGATGGTATCGATCTTTCTGACCAACAGTTCCAGGGTGATGAGCCGTCCAATATGCCTTCTGTAGCGTGCCGGTTCGTTGCGTGCATGCTCAAGGAACCTGACGAGCCCGTGTTCGTCGAGCAGGCGGCTGCTGGCCATGGATTCCGGCGTCAGAAGGCTTTTGCTTCTTTCATTCACGAATACATCCTTGACGTCGGTGCTCAGGTGTGCAGGCGGCTCGTAGGGGGAGGCAGAGAGTTTTCTTGCCATGCGCCTGCCGAGCCGTTTGGAGAACTCGGTGATCATGGGCAGGTAGAGCGGCAACGTCCTGAAATCGAGCGGGGTGGCCGGATAGCCGCCGGAAAGCGGCAGGCGGGCCAGATCCCGGTCCAGGTTGAGGATCAACCGACGCATGAGACGATTGTTCACCTTGTCCATGAAACGGACCGTGATGCCGAGCTCCAGCAACGGCCTGAATGCCAGGGGGGAGAAACAGTTCCAGATTCTCATGGTCGAGCTGGCTATTCTGCCCTGCCATCGCTGCATTCGCATGACCAGGTAGATGTAGTCCATGCAGGCGGTCTGTCTCGCTTCACCCAGGGGGGCGATGGTGCGCTCGATGACGTTCGCGAAGTGATCGACCATCGCTGCATGATCGCGGTCGGGTACGAGGTCGCATGCGATATCCGTGGTAATGAAGCGGGCGCTGGCCAGCCTTCTGGCGTCGAATCCGCCCCGGCGGGTCGGCAAGGGGAGGAGCAGTTCCCACCAGTACCCACGATATGCTTCCCCTGCAGAGCCGTTCACGCTGCACGAGAAGAGCGGTGCCATCTGGCGATGCACCCGCATGACGTTTGCATATTCCATGATGTCGTATTCACCGTCTGTGAATGTCAGGGCATCGGATGCAGTGGTGAACCAGGCATCGAAGTCATCGAAGCCGCCAGGCAGTGTTCGATGATCGAAGCCGAAGGTTTTCGCGACGAGATTGGCGATCGAGACATCCCTGCTGGTCGGAGGGCCTGTGACATCGGTATGGATGCATTTCATGCCGCTGCGCATGGCGGCGCCCACAATGGCTCTCGAGTCGAAGCCTCCCGTGAGATCGAACAGGGGATCATCGTATCGTTCTGCAATGCCTGAAACCGAATCGACGAGTTCACTGCTCAGTGCATCGACGTCCGCTCGTGTGGGACTCTCGTTCAGTAGTGCAGGAAGATCCCAGTATGTGAATTCACTGTAGCTGCCTTGGCGA
>JALVEM010000262.1 GCA_027030825.1 Thiohalobacter sp. | reverse complement strand
TGCCCGAATAGCGCCATCCATTCTGCTCGAGCACCGGCACGATGCCGCTGCGGAACCAGGTGCCGGCATCGGAGGCCCAGCCATGCACCAGCACCATGACGTCCGCCGGCGCGGCGCGAAGCATGATAAAAAGCGAGAAGAAAATGATCCATCTTGTTGTGAACATGAGCAATAACCTGTCGGATGCGCTGCAAAGGGTGATACAGCGAGGGCTGAATATATTAGAAGTATATGCTGATATTCTTGATGTTCAAGGGGCGTTCCCGAGCAACAGTTCCGCCAGCCGGTCTGCGTTCATGGGCCTGCCGATCAGATATCCCTGAATCAGATCGCAGCCCTCGTCACGCAGATAGTCCGCGTCTTCTCTCGTTTCGACGCCTTCCGCAACGACCTCGAGACCGAGATTGCGACCCAGTGTGGAAAGCGCCTTGACCAGCGAGGCCTTCTCTCTGTCGGCATGCACCCCGTGAATGAAGCTGCGGTCGATCTTGATCGTGTGCACCGGCAGGCGGGTGAGGTAGGAGAGCGAGGAATAGCCGGTGCCGAAGTCGTCGATGGCGATGCGAACCCCCAGCCGGTGCAATTCGTCCAGTACGGCCGGTGTCTCGCGGTGACGGTCGATCAGTACGGATTCCGTGACCTCCAGCTCCAGCCGCTCCGGATCGCGCTGCTGGTCCACCAGCAGGGCATGCACCATGTCGACGAAGGCGATGCTTCGCATCTGGACCGCCGAGATGTTGACAGCCAGGCGCAGTCGCCTGCCCGTGCTGCGTTCCAGCCGGCCGACTTCGTCCAGAGCCTGGCGCAGCACCCAGGCGCCGATGCGCGAGATGAGCCCGCTGCTCTCTGCCACGGGGATGAATTCGGTCGGGGGGATGTCGCCGCCGAGCGGCGGGCAGTGCCAGCGCAGCAGGGCTTCCACGCCGACCACTTCGCCCGTCTCGAGTGACACCTGGGGTTGATAGACGACCCGCAGCTCGTGCCGGGGCAGGGCCTCGCGCAAATGGTTCTCGAGCTGCAGGTGCCGCGCTTCCTTCCGTTCGAGCTCCGGCGAGTGGAAACAGAGGGTGTTGCGTCCTCGGGCCTTGGCCTGATAGAGCGCGCTGTCGGCCGCCTTGAGCAGGGTGCGGCTGTCTTCCCCGTCCCTGGGATAGACCGCAGCGCCGATGCTGACGCTGGTGTGGAGCTGCCTGCCTTCCACATGCACGGGCTTCAGGGCGCTCTCGCGCAACTTCTCCGCCACGGGGATGATTTCGTCGGCGTGGTCGATGTCGTCGAGCAGCACCAGAAACTCGTCGCCGCCGAGTCGGGCCACGGTGTCGTTCTGGCGGATGCAGTGGCGGAAGCGGGTGGCGATCTCGGTCAGCAGCCGGTCGCCGATGTCGTGGCCCAGGGTGTCGTTGATGCGCTTGAAGTTGTCGAGATCCATGAGAAGCACGCCGACCAGCCTGTCGTTGCGCCGCGCCCGCCGGATGGCGTGGCTTAGCCGGTCGGTGGCGAGCAACCGGTTCGGCAGGGCGGTGAGACTGTCGTGTTCGGCCTGATACTTCAGTTCCTCGATGTGCTGCAGGCGCTCCTGTTCCAGACGACGTTCCAGAATGGCGCTGTAACGGTAGAAGCCGTACATCAACAGCAGCATGAGCGAGAAGATGCCCGCGGGCATGGCCATGCCGCTCAGCCAGGCGATGGCCAGGCTGTTCGAGCCGGTCCAGACCACCGCGGTCAGTCCGTAATCCGGCAGCCGTCGTGCACTGATCAGTCGATGCCCGGTGCGGGTCTCGAGAAGCGTGCCGGGGGAATGCGCCGCTTCGCGGACGATATTCCGTGTCTCCTCGTCCAGTGGGGCACCATAACTTTGCGCCATGAGAGACTGTTCCATGGGGTGGGCGAACTGGAGATAGCCGTCGTCGCGCAACAGCAGGGCCTGCATGCCCTGCTCCAGCGGGAGATGCTTCCAGCTCAGCTCCGGATGCTCGATGTTCAGGCCCAGCGAGAGCACGAGTCTGGGCTCGTCCGTCGCATCACGGATGGTCAGCCGCAGGGGGATGAGCCAGGTGCCGAGCAGGGAGAATCGGTAGGTGCGTCCCGGGACGAGATGACGGGAAACCAGTGCCTGGCGGAAACTGTCGGCGCTCTCGGGCTGCTCGAGCAGGTTGGGCAGCGGACGTCCGGAAGGAATCCCGGAGACGGCGATCAGCTGGCCATCGGGCAGAGAGACGCCGTATCCGGCAATGGCCGGATGTGTTCGGGTCAGGGCATCGAGATCGGCACGGGCGACGTCGGGCCGTTTCGCCACATCCAGATCGAGCAGCCGTTGGCCCAGCATGTGCAGCACGCTTTCCTCCAGTCGGAACTCGTCGTGCACCATCTGGGCGAGCAGTTCCGTGAGATGGCGCATAGTGAGAGCCAGCTCGGCATGGGCGGTTCTCCAGCGCTGGTAGGCATAGGCCGAGAAACCGAGGATGAACAGGGTGACCGTCGTGATGGCGAGCAGGCGAAGAGGACGGCGAATCGTTGGCTGCATGGTGCGGTTCTTGTGACTGGGTACGGGCCATCTAAGCATCCCGGCCCCACAGAGGCAAACGGGTCAGCATATCCGTATCTCGCGAAATTCTGAATGATTGCCGGAGCGACCCGATTCCGGATCGGGAGTTCCGGTCAGCTCGTCTGCAGGAGGAGCAGCAGGGCGGCGATCAGCAGCGGCATGATCAGATTCAGGCGCAGGCCGCGGGAGACCATGGCAGCCATCGGGATGCGGTGCGTGGCGAAGACGATGGCATTGGGGGGCGTGGCCACCGGCAGCATGAAGGCGCAGGAGGCCGCCAGCGTGGCGGCGAACAGCAACGGTGCGGGGTCCGTGCCCGACGAGACCGCGACTCCGGCCAGCACGGGAAGCATGATCTGCGTGGTGGCCGTGTTGCTCGTGATCTCGGTGAGGAAGGTGATGGCCAGCGCCGTGCCCAGCAGCATCAGCGGCAGGGGCACGGCGTCGAGGAAGGCGAGCTGCTCACCGAACCAGAGCGAGAGCCCGGAGACCTTCATCCCGTGGGCCAGCGCAAAGCCGCCGCCGAGCAGCAGGAGGATGTCCCAGGGCAGACGCAGGATCGCCTCGCCGCCGAGCACCGGCCGGCGGTCGTTCCGCTCGGCCGGCAGCAGGAAGAGCGAGAGCGCGCCGATCATCGCCACCGTGCCGTCGTCGATCCGGTGGCCCGGCGGCAGAAGGCTGGACCATCCCGGCAGCGCGAAGCCCTCGCCCCGGATGCCCGTCCTCGTCAGCCAGGCCAGAGCCGTGGCGGCGAGTACCAGCGCCACGAGGCGTTCCGGGCGGCGCATCCGGCCGAGTCGCCGCCATTCGGCCTCGAGGCCGTCGGCGGTGGCCGTCGACCAGGGCAGCCGGCGCAGGGGCAGGCCCAGGACGATCAGCAACACCAGCAGGCCGGCAGCGACCATCGGTACGCCGACGAGCATCCATTCGAGAAATCCCGGGGCCCTGTCCGGTGCGAAGGTGCGCAGGTTCTCGATCAGGACCAGGTTGGGGACCGTGCCCACCGGCGTGCCCATGCCGCCGATGTTGGCCGCATAGGCGATCATCAGCATCAGGGCGGGGGCCAGTCGCTGCATCGACTCCGGGGTCAGGACAGCGTCGAGCCGGGAGAGCACCGCCAGGCCGATCGTGACCATCAACAGGGTGGTGGCGGTGTTGGAGATCCACATGGAGAGCCCTGCCGAGGCGAGGCCGAAGGCGATCAGCAGCTGCAGCGGGCCGGCATGCATGCGCCGGAGGATGCCGAGCGCGATGCGGCGATGCAGTCCGCTGGTCTCCAGTGCCTGGGCCAGTAGGAAACCGCCGACGAACAGGAACATGATGCTGCTCATGTAGGTGGCGGACGTCTCGCGGGGCGTGGCGACGCCGGTCAGCGGATAGAGGACGACCGGCAGCAGGGCGGTCACGGCCAGGGGCACGCATTCCGTGATCCACCACACGGCCATCCAGGCGGCGATGCCGAGCATGGCCCCGGCCGCGGGGTGTTCGGGGATGTCGATGAACAGGCCACCGATCCCGAGTGCCGGGCCCAGCCAGCGTGCGGCCTGTTGCAGGCGCACCATGCGATGCCTCGTCCTGTCCATGCCCGGGAATCTGCCTCCGCGTGCGGACTGCGGTACTCAGGAAGGTGCAAGTGTGCTAATTTAGTCGATACATAACAAGTACACGGGAGAGATCACGCCATGTATGAACGCTTCTACGGCTTTTCGCGCAAGCCGTTCCGGCTCAGTCCGGATCCCGCCTTCTTCTACAAGGGTCACAGTCACGGTCGGGCCTATGCCTATCTCCGCTATGGCCTGCACATGGGGGAGGGGTTCGTCGTCATCACCGGCGCCGTCGGCACCGGCAAGACGACGATCGCCCGGGCGCTGCTTTCGAGCCTGAATCCCGATCGCACGCTCGCCATCCAGATCGTCAGCACCTTCCTCGCGCCCGACGAGCTGCTGCGCATGATCGCGCGCGAATACGGCATCCAGACGCAGGGGCTTTCCAAGGCGGATCTGCTGCACGCCCTCGGCGAGCACTTTCTGCGCGCCGTGCGCCAGGGGCGACAGGTGCTGGTGATCATCGACGAGGCGCAGAATCTTTCGCCCGAATCCCTCGAGGAGCTGCGCATGCTCGCCAATCTGCAGCACGAGGGAAAGGCGCTGCTGCAGGTCTTCCTGCTCGGGCAGGAGGAATTCCACGAGACCCTGAAGTCTCCCGGCATGGAGCATCTCCGGCAGCGCATCATCGCTTCCTACCATCTCGTGCCTTTCGACGAGGCCGAGACCCGGGCCTATATCGAACACCGACTGCAGCTGGCCGGCTGGCAGGGCGATCCCGCCATCACGGACGCCGCCTACGCCCGCATTCATGCCTATACGGAAGGCGTGCCCCGCAAGATCAACGTCTTCTGCGACCGCCTGTTCCTCCATGCCTGCCTCGAGGAGAAGCACGAGATCGGGGAGGAAGAGGTGGAGATCATCATCCGCGAGAAGGAGCAGGAATTCGATTTCCGCGCGCTCGACGGCGGCAGCGAGCCGGAAGGCGACGAGGCGCGGGAGACGGACGGCAAGGTGCGGCCGCTCGATGCCTCCGGCTCCCGGCTGGCCCGGATCGAACAGCGGCTGCTGGCGCTGGAACAGCGACAGGAACGGGATAGGCGCCGTCTGCGCCTGATCCTGGAGGCCCTGCTGGCGGACGACGACGTGGATCTGGAACGGCTGCTCGCGCAGCTTCGTTCCCGCAGCGTTTCCTGATATTCGATATTCGGGCGCCCCTGCGACGCAGGGGCGTATGTCGTCATTCCTCGGCGGATTCGGGTTCCGCGGCTTCTTCCGACGCTTCGGCCTCCTCGGTCGGGGCCGCCTTGGGCTCGTCCAGACGGATCAGCCCCTCGGCCAGCAGAATCTTCACCTTGTCTTCGCCGTTGACCCACTTGCGATCGGCATTCTTGACGGCGAGCCGGCCATTGCGTTTTCTGTAGATGACGTAGTCGTCGGTCTTCTTCACGATTTCCATGGGATGTCTCCTCGGTGAGGTTTCGGTGATGGCGGCGAATTATCCGGATTCGGTGTCCGGTCACAAGCCCGTCACGAGTGGACGGGCCATCCGGCAGGAATTCTGCATGCCCATGGGCTGTCGGGTCGTCAACCCGCCGGGGAAAGGATCATGAGAATCATCGATGCCATCCAGAACGACCTGGAAGACCTCTACGAACTGACTTCCGGGGTGCAGGCGCGCGATTTCGTCACGACCGACCGGGAATGGCTGCGTCGGGTGACCGGGGATGCGTCGGCAGACCGGATTCCGGAACAGCTGGTGATGATCGCGCAGCCCGACGGTGTCGATGTCTCGCTGTATCTCGATGCCGGGATGCTGGAGTCACTGGGGCACCACGATCCGGCGAAGGCACTGGACAGCCGGAATCTGGCCGATTTCGTGACGGTGGCCGAGGGGGTGAGCCATCTGCTCTATCTGGCCCACAATGCCGCGTACGATCGCGAGATCACGGGCTTCGAGATGGAGCTGCAGGCCGAGATCGACAAGTTCTTTCTGGTCCAGATCGTGCTGTGGCGCCTGGGCCGGGGGCTGCCGGTTTCGCTGCCCTGGATGCTGTTCAGGCCCCGGTTCCATGACCATCTTCCGCATGCGCTCCTGCGCCGCTACCACCGTGCGAACCGCTGGGCGGCCCGCTACTGCATCAGGCACTGGCGACGCTGGCTTGAGGGGGAGCCCTTCGCGAACATTCGCCGCGACCTGCGGCGCTGCTATCGTCTGTTGAACCGCCACAAGCTGGCACACATCCGGCGAGTTCTGGTGGCGGACGCGGCCTGAGAGGGAAAAGAGCGGAAGCCGGCGTCCCTGCGTGGCTTCCCAACGTGCTGTGCTGGTGATCGCGGCATCCGCCGCGATCCATTCATGTCACGTCCGGCCTCCATGGGGGAGGAGGGAGAGGCCATGGTGGTGGCCGGACGGACACGAATACGGGCACTGCCAGAGGTGCATCGGAGGAGTTTCTGATTGTCAGCGGATTCGGCCAGCCCCTCGTCGCTCCTTGATGGCACGGATTCCGGCTTCCGGAACCTGTTTCGTTCCGTCCCCTGTGAGCCATTGCCCTCGGCATCCCGGAACGTGGTCGGTCTCTGCGTTCCTCTCGACCCCTGTGTCTGGTTCACCGCCGACGCCGCTGTCTGTAAGCTGTACCGACGCCCTCCTGTGTGCCTTCTTGGTTTCCCCTGTGGTGACTGCGTGACTGCAGTCACACACAATTATCGACACTGTGACTGGATTCTCAATCGGAAATGTCGTCGAAATGGTTCCAAAAAACCGCTAAATATTAAATAAAACATGTGCATGCATGATTTATTTAATGTGATTCCACTTCGTCTGCGTCGGCGCTGGAAGGGGGGTGGATGCGTCTCTATCGGGGAAGGTGCGGATGGAAGTCGTATAGTGGACGAAAAATTGACGAGGTTTTGGGAAGTACTGAACAAAAGCGTCGGGTGTGTGTATGTAAGAAAATTCGACGCCAGCTCTCGTGCGAGAGCCGACGCCGAATGGCGGCTTTCAACGAAACCCTGTCAGAGCAGGATTGCATAGACCTTTTCCACCGTTTCCCATTCCTCGGTGGCCGGGTTCTTCAGCTTGGGCCAGATGGCGCGGAAAACCTTGGCCAGGCTGATGGTGATGCCGCCCACGATCTCCGGAATCTTCTGTTCCAGCTCCTCGCTATAGGCGAGATCGAGCGGCGGCTGTTTGGCCAGATGCTCGAGAATGAGCGCCAGGTCCAGTTCCTCGTCCATGTCGCGGAATTCCCGGATGCTTTCCTTCAGCCCGGGAGTGATGGGCAGGTCGTGTACCTGAATGACGTCGCGATCGTTGGCCTTGGCCGCGGCCTGCCCCATGATGAGCAGGTCGTAGAGCCGCTGATTGACGAAATCCTCGAGACGCTTGATGTCGCTCTTGTCGATGTCCAGGGAAGCGCTCTCCCTGAACAGGCGTTCGAACTTGCTGACAGCCATTACCATGATGTTTTCCTTCGTGTTGTCCTGCGGTTGTCGGATGGGCGGGACGATGCTGCTCCGCCGGGTCGATTGCTGAAATTGGGGAGCGCGGTGGCGGTTTCAAGTGGCGGGGACGGCCCGTCAGACGATCTCCGGCGATCCGGTCACGTGGTAGCCCGCGTCCACGTACAGGACGTCGCCCGTGATGCCCGAGGCCAGATCGGAACACAGGAAGGCGGCGGCGTTGCCGACTTCCTCGATGGTGACGTTGCGGCGCAGCGGGCTGTTCCGTTCGGCGTAATCGAGCAGCTTGCGGAAGTTGCCGATGCCGGAGGCGGCCAGGGTGCGAATCGGGCCGGCGGAGATGGCGTTCACCCGGATACCCTCCGGCCCCAGGCTGTAGGCCATGTAGCGGACGTTGGCCTCCAGGCTGGCCTTGGCCACGCCCATGACGTTGTAGTTGGGCAGGGCACGCACGGCGCCCAGATAGGAGAGCGTGAGCAGCGCCCCGTTGCGTCCCTGCATGAGGGGGCGGGCGGCCTTGGCCAGCGCCGTGAAGCTGTAGGCGCTGATCTCGTGGGCGGTGAGGAAATTCTCGCGCGTGACGCTGTCGATGTAGCTGCCCTCAAGGGCCTCGCGGGGGGCGAAGGCCACGGAATGCACCAGTATGTCGAGGCCGTCCCAGCGTTCGGCAAGGGCTTCGAACACGGCGGCGATCTGGTCGTCGTCGGCCACGTCGCAGGGCAGCACGATCTCCGAGCCGAGTTCCAGCGCGAGTTTCTCTACCCGGCCCTTGAGCTTGTCGTTCTGGAAGGTGAGCGCGATCTCGGCGCCTTCCCGACGCATGGCCTGGGCGATGCCCCAGGCGATCGAGCGGTTGCTGGCCACTCCGACGATGAGCGCCTTCTTGCCGGCGAGGAACCCCATTGACCGATCCTCCATGTCGAAAACCTGCGCGAACGGTACCGGATTGGCAGGCGGGAATCCAGCCCGCACGGTGCGCCGGGCGTTAGCCCGCATATTGCACCGAGGGCTTCGGATGATGGCGGATTTGCAGCCGGGCTCGGGGCGCGCTGGAGCGAAAGTCGTAGCCGGGACTACGACTTGAGCGAAGCGCCCGCGAGACCGAGCGAAAATCCGCCAGCGCCGAAGCAGGAAGCGGGCGGGACAAACTGTACTCCTGCAGAAATCGCCCAAAACCGATTCAAGCCGTTGTGGCATAAAGCATTATGCTCCCGCCCGCTTCCGCCTTGGTGCAATATGCGGGTTAGAATCGGCGGCCGCCCGGCAGGTGCAGGGGGAAGCGCTTCTCTCGGAAGAAGGGCACGAGCAGCATGCCGGCGATGAATCCGCCGATGTGGGCGCCGAAGGCGACGCCGCCCTGCTGGCCGGCGGCGGCCATGGAGCTGAACAGCTGCATGACGAACCAGAAGCCGAGCACGAAACCGGCGGGAATCTGCACGGTCTGGAGGATGAAACCGATGGGAATGGCCACCAGCACGCGGGCATGGGGGTAGAGCAGCAGATAGGCGCCGAGCACGCCGGAGATGGCGCCGCTGGCGCCGACCATGGGGACGGTGGAATCGGGGTCGGGCAGGGCCTGGGCGAAGACGGCGGCGACGCCGCACAGGAGGTAGAAGACCAGGAAGCGGACGTGCCCCATGGCGTCCTCGACATTGTTGCCGAATATCCACAGGTAGAGCATGTTGCCGATCAGGTGCATCCAGCCGCCGTGCATGAACATGGAAGTGAAGATGGTGAGCTCCGGCGGCACGACGGCCAGTTCCGGGGAGAGCTGCACCTTGCCGAACAGGGTGGCCGGGATCACGCCGAGCGCGATGACGGCGCGCTGCATCTCGCGTCCCAGCGAGACCTCCCAGAGAAACACCAGCACGCAGATGACGATGATCGTCACCGTGACGATCGGCGGTCGTTCGGTCGGATTGTCGTCGTGCAGCGGAATCATGGCTTCCGGATGTCCTGATGACCGGTGCGGAAGGATACCAGCTTCCTGAGCAGGCTTCCGCCCGCGCTCCCTGGCCTCGCAGAGTCGGCCGAGTCCGGAGCTGCCGCAACACGCGAGTGCCTCGGGCTGCGCTGCCCCGGTCACGGCCTCCGGCGGCTCGCCCTGCGGTGCCCTGCGCGTCTCGGTCCGCCGGCGCGCTCGGGAACTCGCCTGCGGCTCGGACACCCCTCGCTCGATCGCCGGCGGCCCTACGATGCTCGGCGTCGCCGAGTCGGCCGTGTCCGCGGCAACCGCAGCCCCTTCGAGTCCCTGATTCAGGCTGCGGCCGCCCCGGTCACGGCCTCCGGCGGCTCGCCCTGCGGGTGCCCTGCGCGTCTCGGTCCGCCGGCGCGCTCGGGAACTCGCCTGCGGCTCGGACAGCCCTCGCTCGATCGCCGGCGGCCCTGCGATGCTCGGCGTCGCCGAGTCGGCCGTG
>JALVEM010000261.1 GCA_027030825.1 Thiohalobacter sp. | reverse complement strand
GCGGTTCGCCAGCAGGTTGTCGATTTCCTGGTCGGTGACCCGCACGCGATTGCGGACCATCTGCCGATGCAGCCGCTGCAGGCGCATCTGCCTGCGGACCTCTTCGCGGAAGGCGGCGTAGTCGACACCCTGGGCCTCGAGCGCCTGACGGAATCCCTCCAGTGACAGGCCGTTCTCCCGTGCGAGCTGTTCCAGATGGGCGTTGAGCGCCTCGTCATCGACCCGGATGTTGTTGCGGTCGGCCAGCTGCAGCTGGAGTTTCTCCAGGATGAGGCGTTCGAGCACCTGCCGCTTGAGGGTCTGTTCGTCCGGCAGCCGCCTGCCTTCCTTCTTCAGGCGCTGCAGCACCTGCCGGTAGCGTTCGTCCAGTTCGCTGGCCAGGATCACGTCGTCGTTGACCACGGCCACGATCCGGTCGATCGGCTCCGCCGTCGCCACGGCCATGAGGACGGTGGTGGAGAGCAGGGCGAGGAAAGCGGCAAGGATCAGACGTGCGATCATCGATGACTCCAAAGGATCAGTGGCTGGCAGCATAACCCAGGATGCTCTGTTCGAGCACCCGTTCCACGGGGTCGCCGATGCGGGTGAGCCCCTTGAGCTCGAGCTGCAGCAGGATGGCGTCGTTGCGGTTGCCGTCGATGCTGTCCACATAGCTGCGCGTCACCAGCCGAGCCAGCCAGCAGCAGCTTTCGTACTCGATGCCCGCCAGCCCCTCGAGCAGGACGCCGTGGCGCAGGGAGTGGTTCCAGCGGCCTACCAGATGCCAGGCAGGGGTCAGGTACCAGAGTCCCGAGAGATCCAGCTGTTCGAGAATGTCGCTGCGATAGCGATAGGCCAGATTGACGAAATGGTGCCGGTCGGTCCGGTAGCGCAGCCGCAGGCTGCCGCGATCGGTCTTCGACTCGAACGGATCCCACTGGATGCCGGCACCGGCCTGCAGGCCGGCGATCAGGCGCACGTCGAGCGAGGCGATCAGGTTGGAGGCGCTGCGGCGGTCGGGCGACTGCCCGGGCAGGGTCACGGTCCGGTCCCGGAAATAGTGGATCTGGCCCACCGTCAGGGCGGCGCGCTGCCTGCCGCTGACCGGATCGAGGATGCGGCTGGTCAAAGCCAGGGTGAGCTGGTTGGCGTCTCCCTGCCGGTCCGCGCCGCTGAAGCGGTTGTCGGCGAACAGCAGAAGGTCGTTGAAGTCGCGCAGTCCCGTGTCGAACACCGGCAGGGCCTGCTGGTCGCGGTAGGGCACGTAGAGCCAGAACAGCCGGGGCTCCAGGGTCTGCATCTGCCCCAGGCCGAGCAGATCGCGCGGGCGCTCCAGGAACAGGCGGGCATCGATGCTGGCGATGGGCGTGGTCCGCGAAGGGGTGTCGGGATCCCCGGGCGCCTGATCCTGCAGCCAGTAGCGGGTGTGGCGCAGGACGAACCGCGGGGTCACCTCCCAGGCCGCGGCGCCCCAGGTGCGCGCCACTTCCGGACGCAGGTCCAGCCGGGTGCCGGTGACGCGCCCGTCCTGATCGAAATGCACGAGTTCGGTCGTGAGCCGGGTTTTCAGGCCCAGCGGGCGTTGCGGCAGCAGGCCGCTGAATACGAGTTGCGGCAGGCGACGGTAGGGCCGGGTGCCGGCCGGCAGGGTCGGATCGAGTGTCTGGAAGTCCTGCAGGTAGCCGGAGAGTGTCCAGTACCCGCCATGCCAGGTCAGCCGGGCATTGCGGTCGATGTGTGTCTGGCTGGCCAGTCCGAGCGAGTCTCCGAGATCGCGGAAATAGTCCTTGTCCGAGACGTGGCGGTAGTGCACCTCCCCGTCGAGCCGGTTCGTGAACCAGCCGGCATGTTCATATCCGATCAGATAGCGGTCCCGGCCGGCGAGATCGTCGCCGGGGAGGGCCTCCAGGTTCAGCTCGCCCTGGTATCTGCGGCCGAGATAGCGGTATTCGCCCAGCAGCTGCAGGCCGCGCTTGCCGAGGTAGCGGGGTGTGAGGGTGGCGTCGCGCTCGGGCGCGATGTTCCAGTAGAAGGGGGTTCGCACGTCGATGCCGTTGTTGTCGCTGTGGCCGATGCCCGGAGTGAGAAAGCCGGTCTTGCGTGAGCGGTCCAGGGAATAGCTCATCCAGGGCAGATAGAGCACCGGTACCGAGCCGGCGCGCAGTTTCACGTGCCTGGCCCGCGCCACCTGTCGCTCGCGATCGAGCGTGACCTCCCGTGCCTCGAGCCGCCAGGCCGGCCGGGGACCGGGGCAGGTCGTGTAGGTGGCGTCCTCGAGGCGCTGGTGGAGGGGGTCGGTCTGTTCCCCCCGGCGGGCGACACCGTGGGCACCGGTATTCGTCAATCGGTAGCGAAGCCGTTCGATCTCGGCCTGCCGCTCCCGGGTGAGGACCCGGGCCCGCTCCGCCTCGACGTGCAGGCCGGGAATCTCGTAGACGACGTCGCCTTCCGCTTCGGCCACACCGAGCGCCTTGTCGTAGCTCAGCCGTTGGGCCATCACCCGCTCGCCGGCCCGTTCCAGCAGGGCGTTGCCCGTGAGCACGTAACGGCTGCCTTCGGTCCGGGCCGCATCGGCCAGCATCTCGATGCCGCTCTTGTCCGCCGGCGGCAGCGGGCGGACGAGTCCGGGTGCGGGAGGGCAGAGTCCGGGTGTCGGCGCGCTGCCCGACGTCTGCGATCGCCGCGTGCGTGCACCCGATGCCGGAGCGGTGGTGGCCGCCGATGGCGCCGAGACCGCCGTTGCCCGTGCGGTACCTGTGCGGGCAGGCGCCTCCGGAGAAGGGGCTTCGGTTGCGGCACCGGCCGGCAGGCAGTGCCAGCCTCCCCCGGGCTCCTGCCGACAGGCCCAGTCGCCTGCCTGGGACATGGCGGGGAGGGCGGCCAGGAACAGTGCGGCGAGGCAACGGCGTGGAAACGAGGCTGACGACACGGGTGCGTGGAATTCGACCGGTTTTTGTCGGGATGCGTAACATGGCATATCGTGTCCTTCACTTCAAATGGCGCGTCGGTTCCGCGTCCCTGCGGCGGATCAGTCCCGGGTTCGGCTGGGGTATGATGTTCGCTTTCCCGACGAGGGAGGATGCCATGCCCGCTCCACACAGGCGGCTTGCTGCATTGCTGACACTGCTGGGTGTCGCGGGACTGATCGTGCTCGTGATACTCACCCGTCCCGAGAAGCGGCTGGAGATGACGCCTCCGCCGCCGGCCCGGGTGGAGACCCTCGTCGTGACCCGCCACGACTTTCGTCCCACGGAACGGGTCGGTGGTCGCCTGCTGCCCTGGCGCACCGCCCGGCTGGCCTTCGAGACCGGCGGACGGGTGATGGAGCGGCGGGTGGAACCCGGGCAGCACATGAGCAAGGGCGATCTTCTGGTGAGGATCGATGCGCGAGAGGCCGAGGCGGCGCTCGCCGAGGCCGAGGCGCAGCTCGCCCTGGAGCGCGCCCGGATCGAACGCGACCGCAAGCGCCTGGCGCTGGCGCGCGAGGAGGCGAAGCTGCAGACGCGAGAGGTCGAACGCCTCGCTTCGCTGGGCGACGAGGCCCTGGTCTCCGCCACCCGGCGGGAGAGCGCCCGGAGTCGCCTCCTCCAGCTGCGGGCCGAGGTGGCGAGCCTGGAAGCGGAAGTCGCCTCCGCCCAGGCCCGGATCGCCCGACGCCGGGCGGCCGTGGACCGCGCCCGGCTGGCGCTGGAGCGTACCTTCCTGCGCATGCCCTTCGATGGCGTGGTGGACGCCGTCCATGTCGAGGTCGGCGATCGTGCGCGCGTGGGCGAGGTGGGCGTGGTCGTGGCCGACGATTCCCGGCTCGAAGTGCGTCTGCCGGTGCGGTCCGCGGTCGCTGCCGGCCTGAGCCGGGGGCAACCGGTGCGCCTGTGGCTCGAGGGACAGGCGCGGCAGGGCGAGGTCGTGGCGGTGCAGGCGGTCCCCGATCCCCGCAGCTGGACGCGCGAGGTGGTCGTGCGGCTGTCGCCGGGCGTGGGCGTGCTCGGGGAATGGGTCGAAGTCGATCTGCCCCTGCCGGTCCTGCAGGCCGTCCTGGCCGTACCGGTGACGGCGCTGCTGCGTGACGAGGCCGGCGCCTGGGTCTTTCGGGTCGAGGGAGACCGTCTGGTTCGGGCGCGCGTCGAGACCGCCGAGCGGGTGGGCGACTGGCAGGTTCTGCGGGCGGGCGTGGCGGCGGGAGACGTCGTCGTGGCGCGTGACGTGGCGGCGCTCGCCGACGGCCAGCGCGTCGAGGTGACTCGCTGAGCATGGACTTCATCCGCTTCTTCATCGATCGGCCCCTCATCACGAACCTGTTGCTGGTGCTGGTGGTGGTCGTGGGCGTGCTGGGGTGGCAGGCCATGCCCCGGGAGATGTTTCCGGTGGTCGAGAAGGACATGGTCCGGATCACCACCGACTACGAGGGTGCGGCGCCGGCCGAGGTGGAGCGCCAGGTCACCATCCCCATCGAGGGTGCCTTCGACGGGATGGCCGATGTCGATGTGGTGACCTCGGTCAGCTACGAGGGACGCTCGCGCGTGACCGTCCGCCTCAAGCCGGGCGCCGATGTCGACGAGTTCATGCGCGACGCCCGGAACGCGCTGGACCGGATCGACGACCTGCCCGAGGAGGCCGACGAGCCGGAGATGGTGCGGCTCGAGACCCGTTTCCCCGTCATCAGCCTGAGCCTGTACGGCGAGGTGGGCCGCGGCTACCTGTTCGAACTCGCTCGCGACGTGAAGCGCCGCCTGCTCGCCCTGCCCGGGGTGGCCTCGGTGGGGGTGGCCGGCGACCGGGAGTGGGAACTGCACGTCGAGGCCGATCCCCGGCGCCTGGCGTACCACGGCGTGCCCTTCGCCCGGCTGGTGGCGGCCCTGCGCGACCAGCTGCCCGACCTGCCCGGCGGGGCCCTGGAGGCGCGCGAGGGCGACATCCTGCTGCGGGGGCGGGGCGTGCCGCCGGAGCCCGAGGCCATCGGACGGATCCCGGTGCGGTTCGACGACCGGGGCGGCAGCCTGCGTCTCGATGCGCTGGCCCGCGTGCGCCTGGCCCTGGAGGATGCGCGCACCCTGGGGCACTTCAACGGCAAGCCCTCGGTCAATCTCACCGTGACCAAGACCGCCGATGCCTCGACGATCGAGGTCTCGAAGGCGGTGCGCGAGCTGGTCGCCACCCTGCGCGGGGAACTGCCCCCGGCCGTGCAGGCCGGGCTCTTCAGCGATCTGTCCGTCTACGTCAAGCGCCGGCTCGACACCGTGAAGTCCTCGGGCATCGTGGGACTGGCGCTGCTGCTGGCGGCGCTCTATCTGTTCCTCAATTTCCGCATCGCCCTCATCACGGCGATGGGGATCCCCGTCGCCTTCCTGGTGGCCGCCGCGGCGCTCCACTATCTGGGTTACACCATCAACATGGTGTCCCTGTTCGCCTTCCTCATCGCGCTGGGCCTGATCGTCGACGACGCCATCATCGTCAACGAGAACATCTATCGTCACATGGAGAACGGCGCCGCGCCGCGCGTGGCCGCCGAGGCGGGCGCGAAGGAGGTGTTCTGGCCCGTGGTGGTCTCCACCCTGACCACCATCGCCGCCTTTCTGCCCATGTTCGCGATCGGCGGTGTCATGGGCGCCTTCATCGAGGTGATTCCGGTGGTGGTCAGCGCCGCCCTGCTGGGCTCGCTCTGGGAGGCCTTCGTGGTGCTGCCGTCGCACGCCAACGAACTGCTGCGGGTCACCCCGCCGCGCCGCCGCCGTCTCGCGCCGGACTGGAAGCGCTGGCTCGAACGCTATCTGGCCCTGCTCGAGCTGGCCATCCGGCACCGCTATTTCGTCACTGCCCTGGCCGGGCTGTTGCTGCTGCTCTCGCTCGCCTGGGCGGCCACCCGGCTGCCCTACGAACAGTTCGGGCATGTGGACATCGGCCAGTTCTTCGTCAACGCCGAGGCGCCCAACACCTACAGCCTCGAGGATTCCGAGCGGCTCGCCTCCGAGATGGAACGGGTGGTGTTCGAGACGCTCGGCGAGGACGAGCTGGAGACCCTGCTCACCAACGTGGGCGTCACCTTCATCGACTTCAACCGCTCGGTGCTCGGCAGCCAGTACATCCAGCTCATCATCGACCTGAAGAAGCCCAGGCCGAAGGGGTTCATCGAGCGCTTCGTCACTCCGCTGGTCAACCTACGGTTCGACGAGCGCGGCACCCGCGAGCGGGATACCGAGACCATCATCAATGCGCTGCGCGAGCGGCTGCGCCAGGTGCCGGGAATCCGGCGGCTCTCCATCCTGCGTCCGCAGGGCGGGCCCGCCGGCGCCGACATCGAGGTGGGGGTCATCGGACCGGAGATCCCGGTCATCCGCCGCCATGCCGAGGCCATTCGCGACTTCCTGGCCCGCATGCCGGGCGTTCACGACGTGCGCCAGGACCTCGACGCAGGGAAGCTGGAGTACCGCTATCGGGTCACCGAGCGCGGACGGCGGCTGGGCGTGACCCAGGCCGAGGTGGCGCGCGCCGTGCGCACCGGTTTCCTCGGTCTCGAGGCGCTGGAGGTGAGCCGGGGCCAGGAACGGGTGCCGGTCCGGGTCAGGTATGATGCGGACGCCCGTGCCCGGGCCGAGCTGGCGCGCCTGCCGCTGGTGCTCGAGGACGGCCGCACGGTCTATCTCGGCGATGTCGCCGAGATCGAGATCGCCCGCGGGCTCAACGCCATCAGCCGCCGGGACGGCGAGCGGCTGGCCACCGTCACGGCCGACGTCGACAGCGACGTGATCACGCCGAACGAGGTCGTGGAACGGATTCGCAGGCAGTTTCCGGCGCTGACCGATCCGCAGGCGGACTACCACATCGAGTTCCTGGGCGAGAAGAAGGAGGCCGCCGAGTCGCTCGACGACGCCCGCCGCGCCCTGGTCATCGCGCTGGCCATCATCTTCTTCCTGCTCGCGGCCCTGTTCGGATCCCTGCTCGATCCCTTCGTGGTCATGCTGGCCATCCCGTTCGGACTGATCGGAGTGATTCTTGGACACGCCCTGTTCGGCCTGCATCTGCAGTTCCTGTCCATGATCGGCTTTCTGGCGCTGACCGGCATCGTGGTCAACGATTCCCTGATCCTGGTGGACTTCATCAAGCGCATGCGGCAGGCCGGGCTGGACCGGATGCGGGCCGTGCGCGAGGCCGGCCGGGTGCGCATCCGGCCCATCCTGCTGACCACCGTGACCACCTTTCTCGGCGTCTCGCCGCTGATCTTCTTCGCCACGGGACAGACGGCCTTCCTCACGCCCATGGCCGTGAGCCTTGGCTTTGGCCTGGTGACCGCCACACTCCTGATCCTGGTGCTGGTGCCCTGCTTCTATCTGATCGCCGACGATTTCCGGAATCGCCTGGGCGGCCGCCTGCGCACGGTGCCCGAGGGGCCGGATCGGGTATCATGAACACTCGTGCAGAAGACAGGGACCATCCAATGACAGATCCTCGTCTGCAGGCGGCGCGAGACTGGATCGCGTCACTGGGCATGCCGGTCGAAGCACTCGAGCCGGCCTCCGAGGACGCGAGTTTCCGGCGCTATCTGCGCCTCACCCTGCCCGACGGCGAGACCCGCATCCTGATGGATGCGCCGCCCGACAAGGAACCGCTGGGCCCCTATCTCGACGTGGTCGAGCGCCTGGCCGCGATCGGCGTCCATGTGCCCGAAGTGCTGGCAAGCAACGCGCAGGAGGGCTTCCTGCTGCTCGAGGACCTGGGCCGCACCGCCTATCTCGATGCGCTCTCCGAGGAGACGGTGGAGCGTCTCTACGGCGATGCGCTCGGGGCGCTGGCCGCCATCCAGAGCCTGGCGGACACGGAGGGTCTGCCCCCCTACGATGCCGGGCGCCTGGAGGCCGAGATGGCGCTCTTTCCCGACTGGCTGCTGGAACGCCACCTGGGGCTCGATCTTTCGACGTTCCGTCCCCTGTTCGACGACATCCGCCCGCTGCTGGTGGCCTCGGCCCTCGAGCAGCCACGGGTGTTCGTGCACCGGGACTACCATTCGCGCAATCTCATGGTGCCGCCCTCCCACAATCCGGGCATCCTCGATTTCCAGGACGCCGTGGCCGGGCCGGTCACCTACGATCTCGTCTCGCTGCTGCGCGACTGCTACATCGCATGGCCCGAGGAGCGCGTCCGCGACTGGGCGCTGGGTTATCTCGAACTCGCCGAGCAGACCGGCATCCTCCGCGAGAAGGCGGTCGACGAGGCCACCTTCCTGCGCTGGTTCGACTGGATGGGCGTGCAACGGCATCTGAAGGCAGCCGGCATCTTCGCCCGCCTCTGGCACCGGGACGGCAAGCCGGGCTATCTGGCGGACATCCCGCGCACCCTGGATTACGTGGTCGGCGTCTGCAGCCGCTATCCCGAACTCGCCCCCCTGGGGCGGTTCGTCGAGAGCGAGGTGCTGCCCCGGCTCGCGGAGGCGGAAGCGCGACGGGCATGAAGGCCATGATCCTGGCGGCGGGCCGCGGCGAACGCATGCGCCCGCTGACCGACCGGACCCCCAAGCCGCTGCTGGAAGCAGGCGGCCGGCCCCTGATCCTCTGGCAGATCGAGGCCCTGCGCGAGGCCGGCTTCCGGGAGCTGGTGATCAACCTCGGCCACCTCGGCGACCGGCTGCAGGCGGCTTTGGGCGACGGCGCCCGCCTCGGGGTACATATCGACTACAGTCCGGAACCCGAGGGCGCGCTGGAGACCGGCGGCGGCATCCGCCATGCCCTGCCCCTGCTGGGACCGGCCCCCTTCCTGGTGGTCAACGGCGACATCTGGACGGACTACGACTATTCCCGGCTGCCGGCCGAGCCCGAGGGACTGGCGCATCTCGTGCTGGTCGACAATCCGCCGCACCATCCCGAGGGCGACTTCGCCCTCGAGGCAGGCCGGGTGCTGGCCGAGGGCGAGCCGCGCTACTGTTTCAGCGGCATCGGGGTCTATCGCCCCGAACTGTTCGCGGATCTGCCCGAAGGCCGGTTTCCGCTGGCGCCCGTGCTCCGCAGGGCCATGGCGGCCGGCCGGGTGACGGGCGAGCATCATGCCGGGCTGTGGAGCGATGTCGGCACGCCGGCACGCCTGGCGGAGCTGGATCGCCGGCTGCGGGAGGGCGCATGGGCCAGGAGATAGCACGCACGCATTTCCGGCCCGAGGATTTCCGCCGCTTCGAGCAGGCGCTCGCGCGCGAGACGGAGGTGCTGGAGACCTGGTTCCGCGAGGGCCTGTTCTCCCGACGGGGCGGCATGGCGGGATTCGAGCTGGAGGCCTGGCTGGTGGACGAGGCGGGTCGGCCGGCGCCCCGCAACGAGGAATTCCTGGCCGCGATGGACGATCCCCTCGTGGTGCCGGAGCTCGCCCGCTTCAATGTCGAGCTCAATGGCGCGCCCCAGCCGCTCTCCGGGAAAGGACTTTCGCGACTGGAGGCCGACCTCGCCGGGACCTGGTCCCGCTGCCAGCGCGTGGCCGGGGAACTGGGGCTGGCGCTGTTCATGACCGGCATCCTGCCGACGCTGCGGCCGGAGGATCTCACCCTGGCCAGCATGTCACCGCTCAAGCGATACCGGGCGCTGAACGAACAGGTGCTGGCGCAGCGCCGCGGGCAGCCCCTGCAGCTCGACATCGCCGGCCGAGAACATCTGCGGCTGGCCCATGCCGACGTCATGCTGGAGTCGGCCGCCACCTCGTTCCAGATTCACCTGAAGGTGACCCAGGCCGAGGCGGCGCGCGCCTACAATCTCGGTCAGCTGCTGGCCGCCCCCATGGTCGCGCTGGCGGCCAATTCGCCCTTCCTGTTCGGTCACGACCTCTGGGACGAAACCCGCATCCCGCTGTTCGAGCAGTCGGTGGAGGTCGGCGGCTTCGGCGGCGCGGCCCGGGGGCCGCTGCGGCGGGTGGGGTTCGGCAGCGGTTATGTGCGCGAGTCCCTGTTCGAGTGCTTCCGGGAGAACCTGGAGCACTTTCCGCCGCTGCTGCCGATGCATTTCGAGGAGACCCGCGACCTGCCGCATCTTCGCCTGCACAACGGCACCATC
>JALVEM010000260.1 GCA_027030825.1 Thiohalobacter sp. | reverse complement strand
CACGGGGGCGAAGGCCGGCAGGCCGAAACGCCCCCAAGTATTCAGAATGCCGGCGGCGAAGGCCACCAGCGAGATGAAAAGGATGTAAGGGAAGACGATGCGCAGCAGGTCGGTGGCGAGCGGGTACTGGGGATCGCCATCCAGATACCAGCCCATGCCGAACAGCATCATCAGCACCGGCGCGGCCAGGATGCCGAGTACGGTGATCACCAGCAGAGTCCCGGCCAGGGTGCCGAACACCCGCGCCACGAGATCGCGCACCGCCGCCTCGTCGCGGCGGACGCGATACTCCGACAGCACCGGCACGAACGCCAGCGAAAAGGCGCCCTCGCCGAAGAAGCGGCGCAGCAGATTGGGGATCTTGAACGCCACGAAGAAGGCGTCCAGCGCCATGCCGGCGCCGAACACCCGGCCGAGCACCAGGTCGCGGACGAACCCGAGGATGCGGGACAGCAGGGTCATCCCGCCCACCAGTGCCGTATTCCGGATCAGACCGCTCATGGTCCTCCGCATGCGTTGACAAATGCTGCAAACTCGCGCATATTACGCCGTCTTTCGCAACGACGCATCCGGATTTTCAGGAGCTGAGCAGTGGCAAACTCACCCCAGGCAAGAAAGCGTGCCCGTCAGGCGGAGAAGCGCCGCCGGCACAACCATGCCATGCGGTCCCGCATGCGGACCCATATCAAGAAGGTGCTCAAGGCACTGAAGGAAGGCGATCTGGAAGCCGCCCGCGAGCATTACCGCACGGCCGTGCCCTACATCGACTCGCTGGCCGGCAAGGGCCTGATCCACAAGAACAAGGCCGCCCGCCACAAGAGCCGCCTGAACGCGCACATCCGCAAGCTGGCGGAACAGCAGCAGAGCGCCTGAACCGCCGCTGATTCGAGGAAAGGGCCGGCCCCGGCGGGGTCGGCCCTTTTCGTTGAAGAACTCAGAGCAGGACCAGATTGTCCCGGTGGATCAACTCGGGCTCGTCCACATAGCCGAGGATCCGCTCGATCTCCTCGCTGCGGTGGCCCGCGATACGCGCAGCCTCCTCGTGGTCGTAGTTGACCAGCCCCTTGGCCACCACCTCGCCGTCCGGCCCCACGCAACTGACCAGCTCGCCCCGGTCGAACCGTCCCTCGACCCGCGTGACCCCCACCGGCAGCAGGCTGCGGCCCCGCTCGCGCAGCACCTGCACGGCGCCGGCGTCCAGATGCAGGTTGCCGCGACTGACCAGATGGCTGGCCAGCCACTGCTTGCGGGCGGCCAGCGGCTCGCGCGAGGGGACGAGCAGGGTGCCGACCGGCTCGCCGGCCGCGATGCGCAACAGCACGTCGGGCTCGCGCCCCGAGGCGATCAGGGTACAGGCCCCGGAACGCGCCGCCCGGCGGGCGGCGCGCACCTTGGTGATCATGCCGCCGCGACCGAGCGCGCCGCCGCCTCCGGCCACGGATTCGAGTGAAGGATCCTCGGCGGAGGCCTGCGGGATGAGACTGGCCGCCGGCTGGATCCGGGGATCGGCGTCGTAGAGACCGTCCTGGTCGGTGAGCAGCACGAGAACCTCGGCCTCGACCAGATTCGTCGCCAGCGCCGCCAGGGTGTCGTTGTCGCCGAAGCGGATCTCGTCGATGGCCACGGTGTCGTTCTCGTTGACCACGGGCACGACCCCGAGCTGCAGCAGGGTGCGCAGCGTGCTGCGGGCATTGAGGTAGCGGCGCCGGTCGGCCAGGTCGTCGTGCGTGAGCAGCACCTGCGCCGTATGGTAGCCGTGTGCCGAGAAGGCCGACTCCCAGGCCTGCACCAGCCCCATCTGCCCCACGGCCGCCGCGGCCTGCAGTTCGTGGATGGCGTGGGGGCGGCTCGACCATCCGAGGCGGCACATGCCTTCCGCCACCGCCCCGGAAGAGACCAGCACCAGTTCGTGGCCCGCCTGGCGCAGTCGGGCCATCTGCGCAGTCCAGCGGGCGATGGCCTCGCGGTCGAGTCCCTGGCCGTCGGCGGTCAGCAGCGAGCTGCCGATCTTGACCACCCAGCGCCGGGCGGCGGACAGGCGCGATCGTTCACTCACCGGCGGCGACCTCCGGGGCCTGCGAGTCCACGTCCTGCAGATGGCGCGCCACCGCCTGCACGAGTTCGCGCGTGCCCTGCCCCGTGGCGGCGGAGATGCGGAACACCGGCCCCTCCCAGCCCAGCGCCTCGACCGTCTCCCGCACGATCCCGTCCACTTCCTCCTCCGGGAGCAGGTCGGCCTTGTTGAATACCAGCCATCTCGGCCGGCTGGCGAGTGCATCGCCGTATTTCTCCAGTTCGCGCGCCACCACGCGGATCTGCTCTGCCGGCGGCGTGCCGTCCATCGGTGCCAGGTCGACCAGATGCAGCAGCAGACGCGTGCGGGAGAGATGCTTCAGGAAGCGGATGCCCAGCCCGGCACCCTCGGCGGCGCCCTCGATGAGGCCGGGGATGTCCGCCATGACGAAGCCCTCGTGCGGCGCGGTGCGCACGACACCGAGATTCGGATACAGGGTGGTGAAGGGATAGTCGGCCACCCGCGGCCGGGCGGCGGAGACGCTGCGGATGAGCGTGGACTTGCCGGCATTGGGCAGCCCCAGCAGGCCGACATCGGCCAGCAGCTTGAGCTCGAGACGCAGGGTGCGCTGTTCCCCGGGCGTGCCGTGGGTGAACTGCCGCGGGGCGCGGTTGGTCGAGCTCTTGAAAT
>JALVEM010000259.1 GCA_027030825.1 Thiohalobacter sp. | reverse complement strand
CGGCCGTCATCTTGCGGCGATTCTCCATGATGCGCCTCACGCCGGGATGCAGCTCGAAGCCTTCCGGCAGGCGATCCAGGCGTGACCAGAGATCGCGCAGCCGTTCGAGCGGGACGCTGGTGTCGAGAAAGGCCGTGCAGGCCTGCTTGAGATAGGGCTTCCAGTTGACCGCATAGGGATAGACTTCCGGCGGCAGCAGGTTGTCGAGCACCGGCCTGCCGCTCTCCAGCCGTCTGCGGTAGTCCGCCTGCAGGGCCTCGACCGACTCGGCGTCCACCACCCGCGCCTCGATCAGTTTTCGCGCATACTTCTCCCGGGTGGTCGGCAGGCTGCGGATCACCCGGTACATGACCGGCTGGGTGGCCATGGGTTCGTCGGCCTCGCTGTGGCCGTGCCGTCGATAGCAGACGAGATCGATCACCACGTCCTTGCCGAAGGTGTGGCGGTAGTCCATCGCCAGCCGCGTCACGTACACCACGGCTTCGGGATCGTCGCCGTTGACGTGGAAGATGGGCGCATTGACCATCTTGGCCACATCGGTGCAGTAGGTGGTCGAACGGGCGTCACGCTGATTGCTGGTGGTGAAGCCGATCTGGTTGTCCACCACGATGTGCACCGTGCCCTTGGTGGAGAATCCGCGGGTCTGGGACATGTTGAGCGTCTCCATGACCACGCCCTGGCCCGCAAAGGCCGCATCGCCATGGATCAGGATGGGCAATACTTCCCTGCCCTCGCTGTCGCCACGCCGGTCCTGGCGGCACCGCGTGGAGCCCTCCACCACCGGGTCGACGATCTCCAGATGCGAGGGATTGAAGGCCAGCGCCAGATGCATGGGCTCGTGGCCGAAGTCGAGATTGCTGGAGAACCCCATGTGATACTTGACGTCACCGGTGCCGTTGGCGCCCTTGCCGACCTTGCCCTCGAACTCGGCGAAGAGTTCGTCCGGGGTCTTGCCGAGCACGTTGACCAGCACGTTGAGACGCCCGCGGTGCGCCATGCCGAGCGCAGCCTCCAGCACGCCCAGCGAACTGGCATGGCGCAGCAGCGCATCGAGCAGCGGGATCAGGCTGTCGCCACCTTCGAGCGAGAAGCGCTTCTGGCCGGTGTAACGCGAGTGGAGATAGCGCTCCAGGCCTTCGGCGGCGGTCAGTTTCTCGAGAATGCGCAGCCGTTCCTCACGCTCCACCTGCCACCAGGCGCCCGGGCGTTCGATGCGCGCCTGCAGCCAGCGTTTCTCGGCCGTGTCGAGGATGTGCATGTATTCCCAGCCGATCGGCCCGCCGTAGATGGCGTGAAGGCGGTCGATGATCTCGCGCAGCGGCAGCCGGTCGGTGCCGGACAGGGAGCCGGTGTCGAAGACCGTCTCCATGTCGGCCTCGGTGAGGCCGTGATGCGCGGGTTGCAGTTCCGGGATGGCCTCGATCTCGCGCAGACCGAGCGGATCGATGTCGGCGACCTGGTGCCCGCGGAAGCGCCAGGCGTTGATGAGCCTGAGCACGCCGATCTGCTTGCGCTCATGGTCGGAAGACACCGCCGGCGCCGGTAAGTCTGTCCGGGGGCGTGATTGCTGCGTGAGCCGCCGGAACCGGGACTCGATCTGCGCGAGCGGCACCTCGGTTCCGGAAACCGGCGGCAGTGCCTCGAAGAAGCGCCGCCATTCGGGTGGCACACGTGCCGGGTCGGCGAGATAGTCCTCATAGAGGGCTTCCAGCCAGGCCGCGTTCTGCGCCGAGAGCCGCGAGTCGCGCCAGCGCTCGTAGAGATCCTCCGGTGGTACCCTCTGCTCCATGTGCGTCGCCTTTTCGTCCCTGATTCCAGGCAGGCAAGACTCGGGCCAACCCACCGCCCTGCCCGGATCGACATGCAGCAGGGAGGTGCGGTGCTTCGATGATGCCCTGCAGGCTCCGACATCACAACCCGGCCGGAGATCCCGAGTCGACGAGCCGTTGTTTCCGTGACTGGTGCCCGGGGCCGGACTCGAACCGGCACGGCCAGGGCCGGGGGATTTTAAGTCCCCTGCGTCTACCGATTTCGCCACCCGGGCAGAGTCTGCCGACCGATTCTACCTAACAGGCTGTAGAAAAACTGCTGCGGACACCGCCTGCTGCGTTGCGCGCTGCTCGCTCCCTCGCCTATCTGTTTGATATGTCTCGGTCGCTGCGCTGCGTGCGCCTTGCATCCGGAGCCCTCGCGACGTTTTTCAACAGCCTGCCGATGGCCGGAACGGACACATTCCCACACCTTTCGTTGCATTGAAAGCCGGCCGCGAGACGCCATCCTGGATGACAGTGGAAGCCATCGTTTCCGCAAAGGAGGTGGAACATGCTCAGGCGACTGTATCTGCTCTTTCCGGACCGTGAACACGCGGAGGCCGCCTGGAACGACCTGATCGAGCAGGGTGTGCCGCGACACCGGATCCATGCCCTGGCACGCGAGGGGGTCGATCTGGGCCGCTTGCCGCCCGCCACGCCGGCACAGCGTTCCGACCGCCTGCGGTGGCTGGAACAGGCGATCTGGTACGGCAACCTGGTGCTCTTCTTCCTGCTGCTGGGCTTCACTCTGCTGATGGCGTTGCAGGGGCACTGGCTCGCCACCGGAATCGGCGTGCTGCTCATGCTCGGCAGCTACCTTGCCGGGGAATGGTTCGCCACCCGCGTGATCGGCGTGCATGCCAGTGAATTCACCGATGCGCTGCGGCATGGCGAGATCCTGCTGCTGGTCGATGTCCCGCGACAGCAGGTGCTGGAGATCGAACGCCACATCGAGCGGCATCATCCCGAGGCCGTGATCGGCGGCAGCGGCTGGGTCGTGGAGGCCTTCGGCATGTGACCCCGGCCGGAAGGCCACTCAGCTCCGGGTCAGCGTCGGCCAGGCGGCACGCAGGTACACGGCCATCGACCAGAGGGTGAGCACTGCCGCCAGATAGAAGCAGACGAGTCCCACGGTCTCGACCGGGATCGAGAACAGCGGCTCGCGATAGATGAGCAGAAAGAGCGCCACCATCTGAACGGTGGTCTTGATCTTGCCGATCATGGACACGGCGACCCGCGCGCTCTCGCCCACTTCCGCCATCCATTCGCGCAGGGCCGAGATGGTGATCTCGCGTCCGATGATGACGATGGCCGGCACCGTGAACCACACATGCGGGTGGCGTTCGACCAGCAACACCAGCGCGGTGACCACCATCAGCTTGTCGGCGACCGGGTCCAGAAAGGCCCCGAAGGCCGAGGTTTCCTTCAGCCGCCGCGCCAGATAGCCGTCGAACCAGTCGGTGAGCGCGGCCAGCCCGAACACGAGCGTGGCCATCAGATTGGCGTGCGGCACGGGCAGGTAGAAGAAGAGAATGAAGACCGGGATCAGCAGGATGCGCAGCCCGGTCAGCAGATTGGGAATGGTCGTCGGCATGCGGCGATTCTAACGCAATTCTTCGCCATGAAACGCCGCATGGATCTGCTCGGCCAGCCGGCGGCTGATCCCCTTCACCCGCATCAGGTCCTCGACCCCGGCGCGCGCCACCTCCTGCAGCCCGCCGAAGTGGGTGAGCAGCCGCTGGCGGCGGCGGGCGCCCACGCCGGGAATGGATTCCAGCGGCGAGCGGGTGCGCTGCTTCTGCCGGCGCTGGCGATGGCCGGTGATGGCGAAGCGGTGGGCCTCGTCACGGATCTGCTGGATGAGGTGCAGCGCCCGGGAGTCCGGCTTCAGATGCACCGGTTCGGCACGACCATCCACGAACAGGGTCTCGAGCCCGGGCCGCCGTTCCGGCCCCTTGGCGATGCCGACCAGTGTCACGTCCGGAATCCCCAGCTCGTCCAGCACCTCGCGCGCCATGGCGAGCTGTCCCTTGCCGCCGTCGATGAAGAGCACGTCCGGCAACGGCGCCTCGCCGGCCCTGATACGCCGGTAGCGCCGCTCCAGCGCCTGTCGCATGGCGGCATAGTCGTCGCCGGGCGTGATGCCCTCGATGTTGAAGCGCCGGTAGTCGGACTTGCGCGGCCCCTCCGCATCGAACACCACGCAGGAGGCGACCGTGGCCTCGCCGCGCGTGTGGCTGATGTCGAAGCATTCCATGCGCTCCGGCAGCGCCTCGAGCGCCAGCGCGTCGCGCAAGGCCTCCAGCCGTTCCCGCATGCCGCTGCGGCTGGCCAGCCGGGAGGCCAGCGCCGTGCGTGCGTTGCGTTCGGCCATCTCCAGCCAGCGCGCCCGCTCGCCCCGCACACGCTGCCGGATACGCACCCGCCGCCCTGCCCGCTCGCCGAGCGCGGCCTCCAGCAGCCCGACCGCCTCCCCGGCCTCCAGCCGGTTGACCAGGATCTCGGCGGGTGGCGGATGCGTGCTGTAGAACTGGCTGAGAAAGGCCTCCATGACGGATTCCGGCGTCTCGGCCTCGGGCACGGCCGGCTGGAAGGTCTTGTTGCCGAGATTGCGGCCGCCGCGCACGAAGAAGACCTGAACCACCGCCACGCCCGCCTCCATCGCCAATGCCACGATGTCGAGATCCCCGCGTTCGCCGGTGATGTACTGCTTCTCCTGGATCCGCCGCAGGGTCGCGATCCGGTCCCGGTAACGCGCCGCCTCCTCGAAGGCCAGCGCCTCGGCGGCAGCCTGCATGCGCTCGCCGAGCCGCTCGATGATCTCGTCGTTGCGCCCCTCGAGAAAGAGCATGGCCTCCTGCAGGTCCCGGGCATAGGCCTCGGGCGAGATCAGGCCGACGCAGGGGGCGGAACAGCGCTCGATCTGGTGCTGGAGGCAGGGACGGGAGCGGTTGTTGAACACGCTGTCCTCGCACTGGCGCACCCGGAACACCTTCGCCAGCAGGGCCAGGGTCTCGCGCACTGCCTGGGCATTGGGATAGGGTCCGAAATAGCGGCCGGGCCGGTTGCGGGCGCCACGGTGGAAGGCGAGCCTGGGATAGGTCTCTTCGGTGGCCACGTAAATCCACGGATAGCTCTTGTCGTCCCGATAGAGCACGTTGTAGCGCGGGCGATGCGCCTTGATCAGGTTGCTCTCCAGCAACAGGGCCTCGCCCTCGGTGCGGGTGACCGTGACCTCGATCGAGGCCACCTGCCGCATCAGCGCCTGCGTCTTCAGGCTCAGCCCCGAGGCGCGGAAATAACTGGCGACCCGCTTCTTCAGATTGCGGGCCTTGCCCACGTAGAGAATCGCGCCCTCGGCGTCGAGCATCCGGTAGACGCCCGGACGCTCGGTCAGGGTCCTGAGGAAGGCCTTGTGGTCGAACCGTGGTGATGTTTCATTCATCGGGGATCAGCGCGCGTGCACGCCGGAAGACGGCATCGAACATGGCGGGCGTCAGGCGGCCGGTCTGGGTGTTGTATCGCGAACAGTGATAGGAGTCCAGTAACCGCAGTCCACCCGTGAGAACATGTTCGGCGCCGTGCGCGAAACGGCAGGCGGACAGCTTCATCCCGCAGGCACGCAACACGGCATCGTGCGCCACCTTGCCCAGCGCCAGCACCAGCGCCCCGGGCGGCAGGGCCTGCAGTTCCGCGGCAAGATACGGATTGCAGGTCCGCACCTCCTCGGCCGTGGGCCGGTTGGCCGGCGGCAGGCACTTCACGGCGTTCGTGATCCGCGCGCCCTGCAATACCAGTCCGTCGTCGCGCGCCACGGACTCCGGCCGGCTGGAGAACCCGTGCCGATGGAGCATCTCGTAGAGCAGAATGCCGGCATGATCGCCGGTGAAGGGCCGGCCGGTGCGGTTCGCCCCGTCGCGGCCCGGGGCCAGGCCGACGATGAGCAGCCCGGGACGCGGATCACCGAAAGGCGGCACGGGGCGACAGTGATAGTCGGGTTCGAGCGCCTTCACCTCGTCCAGATGGGCGGCGAGCCGCGGGCAGGCCCGGCAATCGGGATCGAAGGATGCCATGGGATCAGGCCCGGCCCTCGCCGACCTCGTCCAGATCGATCAGCCCGTGGCGCACGGCGAGGTGGGTGAGTTCCACGTCGTTGCTCACGCCCAGCTTGTCGTAGAGCCGGTAACGGTAGGTGCTGATGGTCTTGGGGCTGAGGCACAGGGTGTCGGAGATGTCCTGGATGCTGTGCCCCCGGGTGACCATCAGCAGCACCTCCATCTCCCGTTGCGAGAGCCTCTCGAACGGAGAACCCTCCTGGCCGGGCAGCCGTGACAGCGCCAGGGTCCGGGCGACCTGGGGATCCAGATAGATCTCGCCCTTCATCACGGTCCGGATCGCGTTGACGATCTCGTCGAAGGCACAGGACTTGGTCAGGTAGCCGGCCGCACCGGCCTCCAGCATCTTGCTGGGCCAGGGCTCCTGGACATGCACCGTGACCACGATGATGCGGGCCTCCGGATGGACCTGCAGGATGCGGCGGGTGGTCTCCATCCCGCCCATGCCGGGCATGCTCACGTCGAGGAGAACGACATCGGGTTTCAGATCCCGCGTCAGTCCGATCGCCTCTTCACCGCTGGCGCACTCGCCCACGACCTCCATGTCGCGGGCGTCGGCGAGCAACCGGCGCATCCCGGCACGGACCAGATCGTGATCGTCGACCAGCAGCAGTCGAACCATGCGCTCCCCGCGTTGACTCCCTGCATCTTCCGGGGATGGTACCATAGGGCCTGTCACGCGAGGCAAGCGCACAGCGAGGTCTGACCATGGACGACACGGCCCCTCGACTCCAACCCGGCGATGCGCTCGTCATTGTCGATGTGCAAAACGATTTCCTCCCCGGCGGCCAGCTGCCCGTGCCGGAGGGCGACGCCGTCATCCGCCCGCTCAACGCCTGGATCCGCGCGTTCCGCGCCGCGGATCTGCCGATCGTGGCCACGCGGGACTGGCATCCGGCCGATCACTGTTCCTTCCAGGCCCGGGGCGGTCCCTGGCCGCCGCACTGCGTGGCCGGCACCCCCGGCGCCGAATTCGCACCCGGCCTGAGGCTGCCCGAGGATGTCATCGTCATCTCCAAGGCGACCTCGCCGGACCGTGACGCCTACTCGGGTTTCGAGGGCACCGATCTCGCCGAGCGCCTGCGGGAGCTGGGCGTGAAGCGTCTGTTCGTGGGTGGTCTGGCCACGGACTATTGTGTGCTCAACACTGTCCTGGATGCCCTGAAGGAAGGTTTCGAAACCCTTGTGATCACGGACGCGATCCGGGCCGTGAACGTGAATCCGGACGATGGCGACAAGGCGCTGGAGCGAATGAGGAACGCCGGCGCCCGGTTCGTCACCACACCGGCGGAATGGCTGCGGGAGTGAACATGGATCCCCTGCGTTCGCCGCTGCTGACCGATCTCTACCAGCTCACCATGCTCCAGACCTACCTGGAACGGGGCATGACGGATACCGCGGTCTTCGAGTTCTTCGTCCGCAAGGTACCGGAGAACCGCGGTTTCCTGCTGGCCGCCGGGCTGGAACAGGCGCTGGATTTCCTGGAAGCGCTCCGCTTCAGTGAAGAAGAGCTGGAGTGGATTCGCAGCTGCGGCAAGTTTGCGAGTGACTTTGCCGATCATCTGGAGGGAATGCGTTTCGACGGCGAGGTCCATGCCCTGCCCGAAGGTACGGTCTGCTTCGCGGACACGCCCATCCTGCAGGTGATCGCGCCTCTGCCCGTGGCCCAGCTCGTCGAGAGCCGCCTCATCAATCTGCTGCATTTCCAGACCCTGATCGCCACCAAGGCCATCCGCTGCGTGCTTGCGGCCCCGGACAGGCTGCTGGTCGATTTCGGCATGCGGCGCGCCCACGGGGCCGAGGCCGGCCTGCTGGCCGCCCGAGCCTGCTGGCTGGCCGGGTTTGCGGGCTCCGCCACGGTGCTCGCCAACCCACTGTACGGCGTGCCCGTCTTCGGGACCATGGCCCATTCCTTCATCCTCGCCCACGAGAGCGAGACGGCCGCCTTCGAATCCTTCGCCCGCTCGCATCCGGACAATGTGGTGCTGCTCATCGATACCTGGGATACCGAAGCCGCCGCGCACAAGGTGGTGAAGCTGGCGCCCAGGCTTGCCGAGGCCGGCATCCGCATCAAGGCGGTGCGGCTCGACAGCGGCGATCTGGCCGATCACGCCCGCAAGGTGCGCAGGATCCTGGACGAGGGCGGACTGAAGGACACCGGCATCTTCTGCTCGGGCAATCTCGATGAATACCGCATCGCCGAGCTGCTCGCCGAACAGGCGCCCATCGACGGCTTCGGCATCGGCACCCGGCTCGACACCTCGGCCGATGCGCCCTATCTGGATTCCGCCTACAAGCTCATGGCCTACGCCGGCCGGCCGGTCCGCAAGCGATCCGAAGGCAAGGCCACCTGGCCGGGCCGCAAGCAGGTCTGGCGGCGCCTCGATACCGACGGGCGCTGGCAGGAGGACACCCTGGGGCTGGCGGAAGAGTCGCATGCAGGCGAGCCGCTGCTCGTGCCTGTCATGAAGAACGGCAGGCGGATCGCCCCTTCCGAACCGATGGACCGGATCCGGGCGCGGGTAAAAGAGGAGGTCGCCCGTCTGCCCGAGACGGCCCGGCGCATCCACGCTCCCGTGGCGCCGAGCGTGACGCCTTCCGAAGCACTTCGAGAACTCGCCCGGCAACTCGATGCCGAAGCGGCGGCCGCCCGCGACTGACACTTTCACGACCGGGTCAACACATCGAAGATCACTGTCCGGTCGGCGTTGCGTACCACATAGACCAGCGTGTCGTTGAACACCAGGTTGTCCGTCAGAAACGCATATCCCGAATAGGCGCCGTCGAGCACACCGCAGAACACGAGCGTCAGGCTCAGGCGATAGATGTTGATTCCGGGGTCGATCAGGCGAACCGAGCCGTGGGCGCTGCAGCCGGACAGGTTCGCACTGCTGAAATTGCCCAGACTGTCGATCGACACCGACTCCACACCGAAGTTCGAAAGCCAGTTGCCGCCGATCCATGTCAGGGATGCTCCGCGAAGATTGTCTGCACTGTAATCGAGACTGAAGCTTCCGCTCGCTCCACTGGCGGAGGCAAAGGTCCCCGAGATGTTGACACCTTCGTCCACCGTGGCATGAAAATCGGTCTGCCCGATCGCGAATCCCGTGAAGAGATCGTAATCGATGGTGCCGGCGTCGAGCCGGTTGCCCGAAACCGCATAGGTGCCTGCATGCAGGGTGGTATAGAAGCCGTCCGTGCTGAAGAAATAGAGGTTGCCTTCGATCAGCAGTCCGCCCACGTCATGCACGCCGTCGCCCGCCACGGCCAGATACCCCTCCCAGATCCCCGTCGGGTCGGCCGGGGGTGTAATCGAACCACTGCTGCTGCCACTGCCTCCGCCGCCACACCCGGTCACGATCAACGTCATGGCCAGAACGAGTACATGCCGCTTCATCGCACTCTCCTTCCGTCTCTTCGAACTCCGCATGGATGATCACGCAGACCCCGTGAACGGGAGATGAATCGCCGGCAGAGTGAAAGAGCAGGACTTGAATTCCCGGAATCATGCATTATCATCTTTCATGAAGCGCCGATTTGAGCTCAGCTTGCGGGCGCTATACAAATGCCGCTAAAGCGAGGGACAGACGGAATCTCCGCAACCCGCTTTGGCCAGGCTGAGCGGGTTTTTTCATGTCGCCGATTTAATCAGCAACTTGCAGGGCGACTCACAAATGCTGCTAAAGCGCTGCCGGTCCTGCCTCGCCCCCGGGACCCGGCCGCGTCGGCCTAACGGGGCGAGGAGGACGTATCATGCAACAGACCGCACTCTCCGAGCCGGCCGGCGAACACGTCGGCCTGCTGGCGAGCCTGAACCTCTTCGGGCTTTCGTATCTCGAGCCCGTGATCCTGGCGGCGCTCATGGACGAGCGGCCGATGCTGCTGATCGGCCCGCCGGGCACCGCCAAGTCGGAACTGCTCAATCGCATTGCACAGGCGCTCGGGCTCAGGCACCGGCACTACAATGCCAGCCTCATCCAGATCGACGACCTGATCGGCTTCCCGGTGCCCGACCGGGAAGGTGACGGCCTGCGCTATCTGCACACGCCCAACGACCTCTGGGACGCCGAGTCCGTGTTCCTCGACGAAATCTCGCGCGCACGG
>JALVEM010000258.1 GCA_027030825.1 Thiohalobacter sp. | reverse complement strand
TGGGACCGGGTTGGGCCTGGCTGGGATGGCTTTTCGCCCTGTTCGGCACCGTGGCCGCCTTCGGCATCGGCAACACCATCCAGGCCAACTCGGTGGCCCACGCGCTCGAGAACGACTTCGGCGTCTCGCGCTGGATCACCGCCGGGGCGCTGGCGGTGCTGACCTGGCTGGTGCTGGTCGGCGGCGTGCGGCGCATCGGCGAGGTGGCCGGAAAACTGGTGCCGCTGATGGCCCTGGCCTATGTGGGCGGAGCCCTGCTGGTGCTCACCCTGCGCGCCGGCGAGATTCCCGCCGCCCTGGCCCGCATCTTCCATGACGCCTTCACCGGCACGGCCGCCGCCGGCGGCTTCGCCGGCGCCGGCGTGATGACGGCCATACGCTACGGCGTGGCCCGCGGCGTGTTCTCCAACGAGGCGGGACTCGGCACCGCGCCCATCGCCCATGCCGCGGCGAAGACCCGCGACCCGGTGCGCCAGGGCACCATCGCCATGCTGGGCACATTCATCGACACGCTCGTCATCTGCACGCTGACCGCACTGGTAATCCTGGTCGGCGGTGGCTGGACGGCGACCGACCCGGTCAACGGCGGCCAGCTCTCCGGCGCGGCGCTCACCGCGCACGCCTTCGAGGCCGTGCTGCCGGGCGTGGGCGCCTCGCTGGTGGCCGTGGGCCTGGCGCTCTTCGCCTATACCACCCTGCTCGGCTGGAGCTACTACGGCGAGCGCTGCGCCGAGTACCTGTTCGGCACCCGGGTCATCCTGCCCTACCGCCTGCTGTGGGTGCTCGCCATTCCCGCCGGCGCCGTCGCCGGCCTGCAGCCGCTGTGGCTGCTCGCCGACGTCATGAACGGCCTGATGGCCATCCCCAACCTGATCGCCCTGCTGCTGCTGAGTCCGGTGGTGTTCCGGCTCACCCGGCAGGCACTGGAAAAGGAGTCCACACCGAGATGAAGACCACCACCGAGAGCGGGCTCGTGATCGAGGATCTCGAGACCGGCAGCGGCCCCGAGGTGCGCGGCCGCGGCCAGACCGTCAAGGTGCACTACACCGGCTGGCTCGAAGACGGCACGAAATTCGACTCCAGCCACGATCACGGCGAGCCCTTCAGCTTCCCGCTGGAATGCGACTACGTGATCCCGGGCTGGGACCAGGGCATCAAGGGCATGCGGGTGGGCGGCCGCCGCCGGCTGGTGATTCCGCCGCAGCTCGCCTATGGCGAACGCGGCGCGGGCGGTGCCATTCCGCCCAATGCCACCCTGGTGTTCGAGATCGAGCTGCTGGAGATCTCGGAATAGCATGCGCCTGGAAGCCCTCGACCGCGCCATCCGCGAGCTGGTCCGCCGCACCCTGGAAGAGGACGTCGGCAGCGGCGATCTCACCGCCGACCTGATTCCGCAGGCGGCCCGCGCACGCGCCCGGCTGGTGGCGCGGGAGCCGGCCGTGCTCTGCGGCATCGCCTGGTTCGACACGGTGTTCGAGGAACTGGATCCGGAGATCTCGATCGACTGGCGCTGCCGGGAGGGGGAGGACATCGAGCCCGGCCAGGTGCTGTGCCGGCTGGAAGGCCCGGCCCGCCCCCTGCTCACCGGCGAGCGTAGCGCGCTCAACCTGCTGCAGACGCTCTCCGGCACCGCCACCACGGCCCGGGAGTATGCCCGCCTGGTGGCGGACCTGCCGGTGCGGCTGCTCGATACCCGCAAGACCCTGCCCGGACTGCGGCTGGCACAGAAGCACGCGGTGCGCGTCGGCGGCTGCCACAACCACCGCCTCGGCCTGTTCGATGCCATCCTGATCAAGGAGAATCACATCCAGGCCTGCGGCGGCATCCGGCAGGCGGTCGAGGCCGCGCGGGCGCGCCATCCCGGCGTGAGCATCGAGATCGAGGTCGAGAATCTCGACGAGCTTCGGGAGGCGCTGGCGGCGGGTGCCGACCGCATCCTGCTGGACAACTTCGACCTCGATGCCCTGCGCGAGGCCGTCCGCATCACGGGAGGCCACGCCCGGCTGGAGGCCTCCGGCAACATTACCCGGGACAATCTGCGCGAAATCGCGAAAACCGGCATCGACGACATCTCGCTCGGCGCGCTCACCAAGCACCTGCGCGCCATCGACTTCTCGCTGCGGTTCGATTGAGCAGAGCGAGACCATCCGGTCTCCAGGGTCGTAATGCAGGCTGGTATATCAGCAACTGCTAAAGAATCGCTGGTGACCGGCCGCCAAGACTGGTGAGACAGCCAGGGATCGAGACGGGCAAAGGGACAGGCACATGGCAGACGAACTGGAAACCCTCGACACACTGCAGGAGCTGCTGCACATCCCGCCATTGCCCGGCACGGCGGCTCGGCTGTTGAAGCTCGTCACCGATCCCGAGGTGGATCTCGGGGAACTCGCCCGCACCATCGAACAGGACCCGCCCCTGGCCGCCCGTATCGTCGGCGTCGCCAATTCCGCCTGGTTCTCGAGAGGCCGTGAAGTGGTGAGTGTGGAGGATGCCATCATCCGGGTGCTCGGCCTCGAGCTCGTCCGGGGTCTGGCCCTCGGCATGGCCCTGGGACGCCCCTTCGACGTCCACGCCTGCCAGGCGTTCGACGCCACCCGCTACTGGTACATCGCCTTCGTGACCGGCTCCCTGGCGCGCGATCTCGCCCGCCCGGCCGAACTCGACGGGGAAGAAGCCGCCTGCGCCTTTCTCGCCGGACTGCTGCACAATTTCGGCCAGC
>JALVEM010000257.1 GCA_027030825.1 Thiohalobacter sp. | reverse complement strand
GCCCGAAATCAGAAATCTGTCGGCTTCGGCACGGGCAAGCAGACAGTCCGGCAGTCTCTCCTGCAGGCGTCTGGCCACTTCGATCAGCATGGTGTCGCCCATCCTGCGGCCCAGAGCGTTGTTGATCTCGTGAAAATGATCCAGGTCGAGCATCATGACTGCACGGGGATGTCCTTGCGCCTCGTTCAATTTCGTTTCCAGCAGCTCGACGAAACGGGTGAGGTTCGGAAGTTCCGTCAGTCGATCGAAATAGGCCAGACGCCTGACGTGCTCCTGAGCCTGATGGATTTCGGTGAGATCGACGAACAGGCCGGCATAGCGCACGATCCTGCCTTCTTCGTCGTACAGGGCCATGATGTTGAGGAATTCCGGATAGATCTCGCCATTCTTGCGCCGGTTCCAGATCTCTCCCTGCCATTGGCCACGGGTCTGGATGTCGTGCCACATGCGCCGGTAGAAATCCGGCCCATGGCGGCCCGATGCCAGTATCGACGGTGGCTTGCCCTTGACTTCCTCGAGCGTGTAGCCTGTGACGGTTTCGAATGTGGGGTTGCACCAGAGGATGCGGTTGTTGTGATCGGTGATCACGACGCCGTGCTGGCTGTTTTCGATGATGAGATCGGCCAGGGCCTTCTCCTGCCGCATTCGATGCATGCGGATCACGGTGGCCATGGTCGCGGCGAAGTCCTCCAGGACGTCTGCTTCTTCCTGCCGGAAGGTATGGCCGGATGCCACGTAAAGGGTGTAGACACCCAGCAGGCCGGTTTCGTCACGAATGGGCACCACGTAATGGCCATGATCTCCCATGCCCTCGTATCGTGTCTCGTGCCGATGATCGACACATCCCGCATGCAGCAGCTGCCCGCTTTCGGCCACCCGCCCGCACAGGCAGTGACCATAGGCCACCTGGTTGCAGGCGCCCTGGATGTACGGGCTGAAGTTGATATGGGCCACGAGTTCGAGTCGCTGGTCTTCCGGGTGGGCGAGGAAGACGCCGCCGGCATCGGTCGCCAGCCAGGGCAGGCGCGTGAGGGTCCTGAGGATGCTCAGCAGGAGGGAGCGCAGATCTTCCCGGGCATGGGATTCCTGTCCGGAGCCGTTGGTTGCGGAAAGGGGCGACGGCCGATTCCTGACTCGAAGTTCCATTTCTACGAGAACCCCTGTGCGATGCTTTTTCCGGCGACGTTTCCGTCGTGTCGAGCCGGCTGCTGTGCCATGTACGACTTCCGTGTCAGACATTCTGGTGCTGTCCGGGGCAGGCCTTTACCCGGGATTGCCGTGGTCGGACAGAATACTGCCTGACCGGAACGTTTCCTCGAGATTCGCAAGCACTGCGCCATGTGTCACCGGGCAACTTGGGCGGGTGAACCCGTTTCCTGTCGAAAAGTCACGCGTATCCCGCCCAGAAGATTGTTCTTGTTCTCTTTCATCGGTCGGTATCGAGAAAAATTTACCGGATTACTCCGTGAATTCTCGCCCTGCACCATGCTTGTGCATTATGCGGGATGCCGCATGAGATCCTGCTCACGAGTCTCGGCGAATGATCACCACCTTTGTCGGTCAGGAAACGGCAGACTTGAAGGCGATCAGGCTTCCGCCTTCCAGTGGCCGGACTTGCCGCCCCGCTTTTCGAGCAGGCGGATGCCCTCCATGCGCATGCCTCTGTCCACGGCCTTGCACATGTCGTAGATGGTGAGCAGGGCGATCTGCACGGCAGTGAGGGCTTCCATCTCCACGCCGGTGCGCCCGCGCGTCTCGGCGGTGGCCGTGCAGCGTATCTCGGTGGTTTCCTCGAGCAGCTCGAAGGTGATTTCGACGCGGGTGAGAGGCAGGGGATGGCACAGGGGCACGAGATCGGCGGTCTTCTTGGCGGCCATGATACCGGCGATCCGGGCCACGCCGAGGACGTCGCCCTTGAGGGCGCCACCATCCCGGATCATCGCCAGTGTATCGGGCTGCATGGCGATGCGCCCTTCGGCGACGGCGACGCGGCGGGTTTCCTCCTTGCCGCCCACGTCCACCATGTGGGCCTCGCCCCGGGCATTGAAGTGGGTCAGCTCGCTCATGGTCGGGATTGCCCTCGGATGCTAGACTCGCGCCATTGTAGCAGTTGCGAAGCAGAGGACGGGATGCAGGTCAGGGTGCGTTATTTCGCCGCGCTGCGCGAACGCGTGGGGCGGGCAGAGGAGAGCATCGAGGTGCCCGATGGCTGCACCGCCGGCGAGGTCTGGCGGCAGGCCACGGGCGGGCCGCTGCCGGAGAACGTGCTGGTGGCCGTGAACATGGAGTACACGGGGCCGGACCGGCCGGTGGCCGATGGCGACGAAGTGGCCTTCTTCCCGCCCGTGACCGGAGGCTGAGGATGCACGTGGAGATCCGCAGCCAGGCCTTCGATCCCTGGCGCGAATGCGCGGACTACCAGCGGGCGCACCTGCCCGCCGGCCGACAGGGCGCCGCGGCGGTGTTCGTCGGCACCATGCGCGACTTCAACGAAGGCGATGCCGTGGTCGGCATGACGCTGGAGCATTATCCCGACATGACCGAGCGCGAGCTGGAACGCCTGCTGGCGCAGGCCGGAGAGCGCTGGGATCTGGTCGACGGGTTGATCCTGCATCGGGTGGGCGAGTTGCGGCCGGACGAACCCATCGTGCTGGTGGCCGTCTGGTCGGCCCATCGCAAGGATGCCTTCGAGGCCTGCCGCTGGCTGATGGAGGAACTCAAGTCGAATGTCC
>JALVEM010000256.1 GCA_027030825.1 Thiohalobacter sp. | reverse complement strand
GTGGTCGCCGTGGCTGTGCACACGCCCGCCGTGCAGGCGGCCGCCCCGGATGCGGATGCCGTCGGGCGTGGGAGTCGCCTCGATGCCCAGCGCCTGCAGGCCGTCGGCCATGACCTGGATGCGGTCGCTCTCCTTCACGCGCAGCTCCTCGGCGCCCGTGAGCACCGTCTCGCCCTCGGCACAGGCAGCGGCCACGAAGATCGCCGGAAACTCGTCGATGGCGAGCGGCACCAGGGATTCCGGAATGGCGATGCCGCGCAAGGCGGCGCTGCGCACCCGAATGTCGGCCACCGGTTCGCCACCCACTTCTCGGGGATTGGTCAGTTCGATATCCGCTCCCATGGCGCGCAGGATGTCGAGCACCCCGGTGCGGGTCGGGTTGATCCCCACATGCTCGAGCAGGATGTCCGAGCCTTCGGCGATGCTGGCCCCGACCAGGAAAAATGCCGCCGAGGAGATGTCGGCCGGCACGTCGATACGGGTGGCCTGCAGGCCGTGCCCACCCGAGAGGCAGCGCTTCGGCCCCTCGATCTCCAGCGGCCAGCCCATGCCGGCCAGCATGCGTTCGGTGTGATCGCGCGTGGGCGCCGGCTCGGTCACGCACGTCCGGCCTTCGGCATAGAGCCCGGCCAGCAGGATACAGGACTTGACCTGGGCGCTGGCCATGGGCAGCCGGTAGTCGATGCCGTGAAGACGGCGCCCGCCGTGGATCTTCAGGGGCGCCGTGCCCGCCTCGGTGGCCTCGATGCAGGCGCCCATCTGCGTCAGCGGATCGATGACGCGCTTCATCGGGCGGCGGGACAGGGATTCGTCACCGGTGAGCACGGTATCGAATCGCTGTCCGGCCAGCAGCCCGGCGAGCAGGCGCATGGAGGTGCCGGAATTGCCGAGATAGAGCGGGCCTTCGGGTGGCTGCAGGCCATGCAGGCCGACCCCTTCGATGCGCACCCGGCCGGAGTCGGGCCCCTCGATCGACACCCCCATGGCGCGGAACGCCGCCAGCGTGGCCAGACTGTCCTCGCCCTCGAGAAAGCCCGAGACCTCGGTCACGCCCTCGGCCAGCGACCCGAGCATGATCGAACGGTGCGAGATCGACTTGTCGCCCGGCACCCGCAGCCGGCCGCGCAGACGCCCGCCGGGCGCCACCCGGAATGTCACTTTGGTCATAGGCCCTCTACCCGATCGAATTCATCGCCGCCAGACACACCACTCGACCCTCTCCTCCTCACTCCTCACCCCTCACTCCATTGTTCTCCGCCTCACGCAACATGGCCTCGTGGGCGTCGCGCGCGGCCTTGGCGTGCCGGAAGAGTTCGAGCAGTGTCTCGCCGTCGGCCTCGCGGATGGCTCTGGTGACGCGCGCCAGATCCGCTTCGAAACGCTGAAGCACCTCGAGGATGGCCTCGCGATTGTACAGGCAGATGTCGCGCCACATCACCGGGTCGCTGCCGGCGATGCGGGTGAAGTCGCGAAAGCCCCCGGCGGCATAGCGGAAGATCTCTTCGTGATCGTGCATGCGGGCCAGCGAATCCACAGTGGCGAAGGCGAGGATGTGCGGCAGGTGGCTGGTCGCGGCCAGCACCTCGTCGTGCAGGGCCACGTCCATGTCCACCACTTCCGCGCCGGTCGCCTCCCACATGGCGCGGACCTGCGCATGGGCATGGTCATCGGTCTCCGGCAGGGGCGTCAGGATGACCCGCCGCCCTTCGAAGAGTTCGGCGAAGGATGCCGCCACCCCGCTCTTCTCGGTGCCGGCGATGGGATGCCCCGGCACCAGTGTCGGCGGCACCTCACCGAAGGCGGCCCGGGCGGCCGCCACCACGCAGCCCTTGGCACTGCCGACATCGGTCAGCACGGCATCGTCGGACAGCGCCGGCGCGATGGCCCGGAATACGGCCTCCATGGCGCCCAGGGGCACGCACACCACCACCATGTCGGCCCCGGCAACGGCCGCTTCGAGGTCGGTGTGCCAGCGGTCGATGACGCCCAGATCCTGCGCCTGCTGCAGATGCTGCGGGTTGCGGCCGGCGCCCACGACCTCTCCCACGGCACCGGCGCGGCGCAGGGCCCGGGCCAGCGAGCCCCCGATCAGTCCGACTCCGATGATGCACAGCCGCCGGATCACGCCAGCACCTTACGCAATGCATCCGCGGCGCGTTCGTTCTCCTCCGGCCCGCCGATGGTGATGCGCAGATGGTTCGGCAGCCCGTAGTTGGCGACCGGCCGCACGATCACCCCCTCGCGCAGCAGCGCCTCGTTGACGGGCGCGGCCGGGCGGCCCAGATCCACGGTGATGAAATTGCCGACCGAAGGGATCCAGGCCAGCCCCATGCCCGTCAATGCCCCTTCCCAGAAGGCCATCCCCTCGCGATTGTTCGCCCGGCTTCGTGCCACATGCGCCTCGTCCTCCAGGGCCAGGAGGGCGGCCTCCTGGGCCAGGGCGTTGACGTTGAAGGGCTGGCGCACCCGATTGAGCAGGTCCGCGATCTGCAGCGACGAGACCGCATAGCCCACCCGCAATCCGGCCAGGCCATAGATCTTGGAGAAGGTGCGCGTGACGACGAGATTGGGAAACCGTTCCAGCCAGGGCAGGCTGTCCGGATACTCGGGCGCCTCGACATATTCCACATAGGCCTCGTCGAGCACCACCACGACATCCTCGGGTACCGAGGTCAGAAAACGCTCGAGCGAGGCGGCATCCAGCCAGGTGCCGGTCGGATTGTTCGGGTTGGCGATGAAGACCACACGG
>JALVEM010000255.1 GCA_027030825.1 Thiohalobacter sp. | reverse complement strand
CACATCAATCCCGGCGGTATCGATTTCCGTCCATAATTGGAAGCAGGCTTGCGATGCCCCCATTTGAGAAACATGAATGAGACTGCCTGGAAACACCGGCGATAGTCGCGAGGGACGACATGACCCCACTCGTGCAGATTGACCTCTGGGCTGCAGGGCTGGGCATCGCCTATGCCCTGTGGAGCATCTGGTGGGTGTTGCGCCAGCCGATGGGTGACGCCGTGCTGCAGACCCCCTATCAGGCCATCCGCGAGGGAGCGACGGCCTTCATGCGGACGCAATACGGCACCATCGCCGCCGTTGGCGCTGTCATCTTTGGTGTGCTGTGGATCACGCCCCATTACGGCCTGCTGACCGCATTGGGTTTTCTGCTCGGCGGCCTCTTTTCCGGTGTCTCCGGCTTTCTGGGCATGCACGTCTCGGTGCGCGCCAATGTGCGAACGGCGGCGGCGGCCCGGACGGGCCTGCCGCAGGCCCTGCGCGTGGCCTTCCGGGCCGGATCGGTCACCGGTTTCCTGGTCGGCAGCCTGGCACTGGCCGCACTGGGCGGCTTCTACCTGCTGCTCTGGCAACAGGCCCAGGGTGTGACGGTGGATCTCGGGCCGCTCGCCGGGCTCGGCTTCGGCGCCTCGCTGATCAGTATTTTCGCCCGCCTGGGTGGCGGCATCTTCACCAAGGCCGCCGACGTGGGCGCCGATCTGGCCGGCAAGCTGGAACAGGGGATCCCCGAGGACGATCCGAGAAATCCGGCCACCATCGCCGACAATGTGGGCGACAACGTCGGCGATTGCGCCGGCATGGCCGCCGACGTGTTCGAGAGCTATGCGGTGACCCTGATCGCGGCCATGCTGGTTGCGGCCTGGTCCCATCCCAACGATCTCTTCGGCCAGCAATATCCGATGGCCCTGGGTGGCGTGGCCCTGCTCGCCGGACTGATCGGCGTGCAGGTCGTGCACTGGGGCGGACGTCGCCCTCTGGCCGCGCTCTCGACCGCGGTGCTGATCAGCATCCTGCTGGCGGCCATCGGCTTCTACTGGGTGAGCGTGCACATGATCCCGCCCGATGCGCCCTATTCCGGAATGGATCTTTTCTATACGACTCTGGTCGGCCTGGCGGTCGGTGTCGGCATGGTGGCCACGACCGATTACTATACCGGGACCGGATTCAGGCCCGTTCGGCAGATTGCAGAAGCGGCCCGGTCCGGGCATGCCACCGTCATCATCACCGGTCTCGCCGTGGGCATGAAGTCGGCCGTGGTGCCCACCCTGGTGATCGCCTTCGGCATCGTTGCCGCCTACCTGCTCTCGGGCGTCTACGGCATCGCCATCGCCACCGTGGCCCTGCTCGCGCTGACGCCGGTCGTCATCTCCATCGATGCGTTTGGCCCGGTCACCGACAATGCCGGGGGCATCGTGGAGATGGCGGGCGTGGAAGAAGAGGCACGCGAGGTCACCGACGCCCTGGATGCCGTGGGCAACACCACCAAGGCACTGACCAAGATCTTCGCCATCGGCTCGGCCGGCCTGGCGGCACTGGCCCTGTTCGTCGCCTACAAGCTGGAGTTCGGTGCCGCCGCGCACCGTCTCGACTTCCAGCTCGACGATCCCTACGTGCTGGCGGGCCTCTTCATCGGTGCCCTGCTGCCCTTCGTCTTCAGCGGCTTTGCCTTCGATGCCGTGGGCAGGAGTGCCGCCCGTATCGTGCAGGAGGTGCGGCGCCAGTTTCAGGAACATCCCGAGATTCTCGAGGGCAGGCACAAGCCGGACTACGCCCATGCCGTGAGCATGCTCACCCGCGCCTCCATACTGGGCATGCTGGCACCCGGTTCCCTGCCGGTACTCGTCCCACTGGCCATCGCCTTCCTCTGGGGCCCCATCGGCCCGCCAGGCAGCGCCGCCCTGATGATGGGCGGCACGCTCATCGGCGCCGTCGGCTCCGGCCTGGTCATGGCCATCTTCCTGAGCACCGGCGGGGCGGCCTGGGACAACGCCAAGAAATACATCGAAACCGGGCACTTCGGCGGCAAGGGGTCACCGGCCCACCAGGCCGCCATCACCGGCGACACCGTCGGTGACCCGTGCAAGGACACCGCCGGACCGGCCATCAATCCCATGCGCAAGGTGCTGAGCCTGATGGCCCTGCTGCTGGTCCCGTTCCTGCTCTGATCCGATTTCCCGTCGTTCTACAAACCGAAATGAAGGAGCTGCATCGATGACCACGCTGAATCTGACCCCGGAACAGGCCGAGACGCTCAAGGAAACGCTCACCAGCTATCTCTCGGATCTCCGACTCGAGATCGCGGATACCGAGAAACTCGAATTCCGCGAGAATCTCAAGAAGCAGGAAGCCACGCTCAAGGAAATCCTCGCCATGCTCGAACAATAGCGTTACCGCCCGCTATCGGTCTGGTGGAATATGCGGGCCGGCATGTCAACCCTGCCACACCTCGCGCGTTGTCATGGAAAAGGTGACACGAGGAGGTGAAGATGCGAAAACGACTCGTTCCGGTCGTGATGTTAAGCGGCCTCATCCTGCCTACCGTTTCAGGGGCACAGCCGGATCCTGCCTGGCACAAGCTGTTCGAGGAACGCCGGGAGATCGAGTCCCTCAGCCACCGGGAGCGCATCCGGATACTCCAGGAAGCCGAGGATTGTATCCGGGAGGCCGGCGACTTTCGGGCTTATCGGGCCTGCGAACGGCAGGAAAAGCAGGCGCGCGAGGCCCTGCGGGAGCGGCTGCGCCCGCGGCT
>JALVEM010000254.1 GCA_027030825.1 Thiohalobacter sp. | reverse complement strand
CGCATCCTCCGGAGTCGGCCGCATGAAGACCGCCGTACTCACCCACGGCTGGGGGTTCGGAGATGCGGTCTGGCGGCCGCTGGCCGGCATCCTGGCCGAGCGGGGCTGGCAGGTGCGGCTCGCCGGCCTGCCGGGCTACGACGCCCGCCCGGCTTGCCCGCCCGACGCCTGGCCGGCGACGCTGAGCGACTCGGTGCCCGAGGGCGCGGTCTGGGTCGCCTGGTCGCTGGGCGGGCGGCTGGCGCTGCAGGCGCTGGTCGGGGGCGACGTGCGGCCCTCGGCCCTCTGCCTGATCGGTGTGGGGCGCGACTTCGTCTCCGCGAACGGCGCCGGCCTGCCGCCGGAGGATTTCGCGGCCTTCCGGGGCGGTCTGTCCGAACCGGGCCGGCTGCTGCGGCGGTTCGCGGCGCTGGTGGCCCATGGCGACCCGCAGATGCGTCGGGTCAGGCGTGCGCTGGCCGACATCGAGCCGCCGCCGCGCGAGGCGCTCGCCGAAGGACTGGACTGGCTCGAGCGCCCGCTGCCGCGCCCCCCGATGCACGGCCTGCCGATACTGTTGCTGCATGGCCGAAGGGACGCGCTGGTGCCCGAACCCGCCGTGCAGGCGCTGGAAAAGATGCTGCCGGGGGCGCGGCGAACGACGATGGACGCCGGCCATGCGCCCCATCTGTCCGCGCCGGCAGCCGTCGCCGACGTGCTGGAGATGCTCGCATGAAAGGGGAGGCGGACTACCGGATCGACCGCCGGGCGGTGCGGCGGGCCTTCGCACGCGCGGCGGCGACCTACGATGCCCATGCCGTGCTGCAGCGGGAAGTGGCCGACCGGCTGCTGGAGCGGCTCGACTGGCTCCCGGGCCTGGATCCCGAACGGGTGCTCGATGCCGGCTGCGGAACGGGTGCGGTGGCCCGCCGGCTGCAGTCCCGCTACCGCCGGGCGCGGGTCTACGGGGTCGATCTGGCCGAGCCCATGCTGGTACGGGCGCGGGCGCTGACCCCGCCCCGGCGGCCCTGGCGGCGGGTGCCGTCCTGGCTGGCCGGCGACGTCGAGGCGCTGCCGTTCCCCGATGCCTGTTTCGACCTGCTGGTGTCCAATCTCACCCTGCAGTGGTGCCTGCCGCCGGATGCGGCCCTGGTCGAGTTCCGGCGCGTGACGCGCCCGGACGGCCTGCTGTTCTTCACCACCTTCGGCCCGGAATCGCTGCGGGAGCTGCGCGAGGCCTGGGCCACGGTGGATGCGCGCCCGCACGTGAGCCGCTTCCCGGACGTCCAGGCGGTGGGGGACGCCCTGCTGGCCGCCGGCTGGTCGGATCCGGTCGTCGACCGCGACCTCGTCCGGCTCGCCTATCCCGACCTGCGCACCCTGCTCGGAGACCTGCGCGGCCTGGGGGCCACGAACGCCACCCTCGGTCGTCCGAGGGGATTGACGGGCAGGCGTGCCTGGTCCCGCTTCGAGGCGGCCTGCGAGCGCTTTCGCGACGACGAGGGGCGCCTGGTCGTGACCTGGGAGGTGATTCACGGCCATGGCGTGGCGGGCGCGGCCCCCCGGGCCTGCGCGACCGGGCACACCGGGGCCGAGATCCCCGTGCAACTGTTCGACAACCGGGGCAGAACGCGGTCATGAGGCGGCTGTTCGTCACCGGCACCGACACCGGGGTCGGCAAGACCTGGGTGACGGCCGGGCTGATCCACGCCCTGCAGTCGCTCGGTGTGCGGGTGGCGGCGGTCAAGCCGGTGGCCGCGGGCACGGCGTGGATCGGCGGCCGGCGGCTCAACGAGGACGCCGTGCTGCTCGGCTCGGCGCTGGCGCCGCCGCGCCCGCCGGAAGCCGTCGCCGTGGTCGTGTTCGATCCGCCCGTCGCGCCCCACATCGCGGCCGAACACGCCGGCGTCAGGCTCGATCCGGACCGGCTGGCCCGCGAATGTCTGGACCGGGGCGGAGACGCCGACTGGCTGCTGATCGAAGGGGCGGGCGGCTGGCGGGTGCCGCTTTCCCGCCGTGGCCCCACGCTGGCCGATCTGGCCCGGCGACTGGAGGCGGAGGTGCTGCTGGTGGTAGGCCTGCGCCTCGGCTGCCTGAACCACGCCCTGCTCACGGCCGAGGCGGTCGCCGCCGACGGCCTGCGGCTGGCCGGCTGGGTCGCCACCACCCTCGACCCGCGGCTGCCGGAGATCGCCGCACAGCTCGACACCCTGCGTTGCCGCCTGCCCGCACCCTGCTTCGGCGTGGTCCCCTTCCTCGAACGGTGCCGCCCGGAACGGATCGCGGCCGCGCTGACACTCGACCTCCTGCCCGGCGTTCAAGCGGACCCCAAAGGCGCCGATACCCCATAAGTACAAGGAAAAGCCGGGCTAGCAGCCTGTCGGACTTAGGGCCGATCTACTGCGCTGATGGGAGAGCGGCCCGAATCTCCCCGATTTCTCGTTGCGTAGTTCCCACTATGCGCCTCGAAATCGTGAAGATTCGGGCCGCTCTCCCACCATGCTCGTTACGATCGCCTAAGTCCGACAGGCTGCTGGCGGCGCCGGCCGCCGCCGACAGGGGAAGGAGAGACATACGCCGTGAGCACGCCGTCCACCCGTGAACTCGAACGCCTGCTGCGCCTCGGCGTGGCCCTGTCCGCCGAACGCAATCTTCCGCGGCTGCTGTGCCGCATCGTCGGCGAGGCCCAGTCGATGACGGATGCCGATGGCGGGACCCTCTATCTGCTGGGCGAGGACGAGCGCTCGCTCGATTTCGCGATCATCCGCAACCG
>JALVEM010000253.1 GCA_027030825.1 Thiohalobacter sp. | reverse complement strand
CACGCCCAAGGGCTGGCGCCTCTATGTCGCCATCGCCGACGTCTCGCATTACGTGCAACCCGGCACGGCGCTCGACATCGAGGCCGAGAATCGCGGCAACTCGGTCTATTTCCCCGAGCGTGTCATTCCCATGCTGCCGGAGATCCTCTCCAACGGACTCTGTTCGCTGAACCCGCACGTGGATCGCCTGTGCATGGTGTGCGAGATGCTCATCGACCGCGAGGGCAACATCCAGCGCTCGCGTTTCATGGAAGGCGTGATGCGCTCGCATGCGCGGCTCACCTACGACGAGGTGGCGGCCATGCTTCTGGACAAGGATCCGGCCGTGCGGGAACAGTACCGGGAGCTGGTGCCGCATCTGGAGGAGCTGCACCGCCTCTACAAGGTGCTGCGCCGCGCGCGCGAGCGGCGCGGTGCGATCGATTTCGAGACCGAGGAGACGAAGATCGTCTTCGGCGAGGACCGCAAGATCGACCGCATCGTGCCGGTAGAGCGCAACGACGCCCACAAGCTGATCGAGGAGTGCATGATCGCGGCCAACGTGGCGACCGCCCGCTTTCTCGAGAAGCAGAAGATCCCCACCCTCTACCGCGTGCACGAAGGGCCGCAGGCCGAGAAGCTCGAGGACCTGCGGACCTTCCTGCGCGAGCTCGGGCTGTCGCTGGGCGGCGGCGAGCGGCCGGAGGCGCATCATTTCGCCGCCCTCCTGCGCCAGATCCAGGACCGTCCCGATGCCCACCTCATCCAGACCGTGATGCTGCGCTCGCTCACCCAGGCGGTCTACTCGCCGGAGAACCTGGGGCATTTCGGCCTCGCCCTGCCGGCCTACCTGCATTTCACCTCGCCCATCCGCCGCTATCCCGACCTGCTGGTGCATCGCGGTATCCGCCATGTGCTGCGCAACCGCAAGCGCAGGAAGAAGGAACCCTTCCTCTATTCGGAAGCCGAGATGGAACGCCTGGGCGCGCACTGTTCCATGACCGAGCGGCGGGCCGACGAGGCTACCCGCGACGCCGTGGAATGGCTCAAGTGCGAGTACATGATGGACAAGGTAGGCGAGACCTTCCCGGGCATCATCAGTGGCGTGACCTCCTTCGGGCTGTTCATCCAGCTCCGGGAGATCTACGTGGAGGGCCTGCTGCACGTCACCGCGCTCAGCAACGACTACTATCATTTCGATGCCGCCAGCCATCGGCTGGTGGGCGAGCGTACCGGGGTGAGCTATCAGCTCGGCGACTCCATCGAGGTGCAGGTGGCGCGGGTGGATCTGGACGAGCGCAAGATCGATTTCGTCCTTCCGCCGGGCGAGGAGGGTGCGAAACCCGCCACGCGTGGCAGGCGCACGGCACGCAAGAAGGGCGGGGGAACGCGTCGGACGGCCACGGGTCGAAAAAAGCAGCAGGGCGGCAGAAAGCGGAGGTCGCGAAAATGAGAAACTTCCGGATGGTCACCGGTCTGCTGGCCGGCACCCTCGCACTGGCCGGCTGCACGGCGGACGATCCTCACCGGCGGGCCAAGACGGGTGCCGCCATCGGGGCCGTGGCCGGGGCGGTGATCGGACACCAGATCGACCACCGGTCCGGTCGCTTCGTCGGCGCAGCCGTCGGCGCGCTGGCCGGTGGCCTGGTCGGCAACTACATGGACGAGCAGCAGCGCGCGTTCGAGCGCGAGCTCGAGGAAGAACGCCGGCAGCACCAGCTCGAGATCGAGCGCCTCAAGGACGAGAGCCTCAAGATCAGCATCAACAGCGAGGTGCCCTTCGATTTCGACAGCGCCGCCATCAAGCCGGCCTTCCGTCCCACGCTGGACAAGGTGGCCGACATCCTGATCCGTTATCCGAAGACCGTGGTCTACGTGGTTGGCCACACCGACAGCATCGGCTCGGAAGCATACAACCAGCGTCTCTCCGAACGGCGGGCGCGCAGCGTGGTGGACTATCTGGTCGCCCGCGGCGTGCCGCGCGAGCGCCTCATCCCCATTGGCAAGGGCGAGAGCGAGCCGATCGCCAGCAATGCCACCGCCGCCGGGCGCCAGCTCAACCGGCGGGTGGAGATCATCATCAAGCCGATCGTGGAGGGCCAGGAGGAGAGCGCCTGGGAGGCCCCCTGACCCGTGAAGCGGGAATGGATTTACGGGCTGCACGTCGTTGAGGCACTGTTGCGGCATGCGCCCGAACGGGTGCTGCGCATCGCCGTGGCAAAGGGACGGGAGGATTCGCGCCTGCAGTCCCTGCGCGAGCAGGCCCGGGCCATGGGCATCGCGGTGGAGGACGTCGACCGGGATCGTCTCTCGCGGCTGCTGGGCGAAGTCGCGCATCAGGGCGTGGCCGCCGAGATCCGGCCGGCTCCGCCCGGAGACGAGCGGGCACTCGATACGCATCTCGACAATCTCGATGCACCGCCCTTCCTGCTGGTGCTGGATGGTGTCCAGGACCCGCACAACCTCGGCGCTTGCCTCCGCAGCGCCGATGCCGCCGGTGCCCACGGCGTCGTTGTTCCCCGCGACCGGGCGGCGCGGCTGACGCCTGCGGCACGCAAGGCCGCCAGCGGTGCGGCCGAGACCCTGCCCCTGTTCGTCGTCACCAATCTCGCCCGCACCCTGGGGCGCCTGCGCGAGCGCGGCATCTGGCTGCACGGGCTCGACGTGCGGGGCGATTCCCTGCTCTTTGAGGCCGACCTCACCGGCCCCCTGGGACTGGTTCTCGGTGCCGAGGGCAAGGGCATGCGTCGGCTCACCCGGGAGGCCTGCGATGCGCTCCACC
>JALVEM010000252.1 GCA_027030825.1 Thiohalobacter sp. | reverse complement strand
CCAGTAGTCGGCGCGCGTATCGAGCATCGCCCGGTCGTTGTCGGGGCAGCAGTAGCGCGCGTAGTACCAGGAGGATTCCATGAAGGTGTCGAAGGTGTCCGTCTCGCGCTCTGCCGGCCCGCCGCATTCGGGACAGGTGGTCCGGTACCATTCCGGCATCTTCTTGAGCGGCGAACCGGGCCCTTCGAGCTTCACGTCCTCGGGCAGCACCACCGGCAACTGGTCCTCCGGCACCGGCACCGAACCGCATTTCGGGCAGTTGATGACCGGGATCGGACAGCCCCAGTAGCGCTGGCGTGAGACGCCCCAGTCGCGCAGCCGGTAGTTGACGGTGCGCCGGCCCTTGCCGCGTGCCTCGACCCATTCGGCGATGGCCCGGAAGGCGCCCTCGAAGTCCAGCCCGTCGAATTCGCCGGAATGGCACAGGATGCCCTTCTCGGTGAAGGCGCCCTGTTCGAGATCCACCGCCGAGCCGTCGGCGGGGCAGATGACCTGGCGGATCGGCAGACCATACTTGCGGGCGAATTCCCAGTCGCGCTGGTCATGGGCCGGCACCGCCATCACCGCGCCGGTGCCGTAGCTCATGAGCACGAAATTGGCCACCCACACGGGCACGGGTTCGCCGGTGACGGGATGCAGGGCATGAAAACCGGTCGGCATGCCCTTCTTCTCCATGGTCTCCAGCTCGGCCTCGGCGGTGCCGCCCGCCCGGCATTCCTCGAGGAAGGCGGCAAGCGCCGGGTCGGATTCCGCCGCAGCCCGGGCCAGCGGGTGTTCCGCAGCCACCGCGACATAGGTCACACCCATCAGGGTGTCCGGCCGCGTGGTGAAGACGGTGAGCTGCTCCTCGCGCCCCTGGATGTCGAAGACCAGCTCCAGCCCCTCGGAGCGCCCGATCCAGTTGCGCTGCATGGTGCGCACGGCCTCCGGCCAGCCTTCGAGCTCGTCGAGCTTCTCCAGCAGCTCGTCGGCGTAGGCAGTGATCTTCAGGAACCACTGCGGAATCTCGCGCCGCTCCACCCGTGCGCCGGAACGCCAGCCGCGGCCGTCGATGACCTGCTCGTTGGCGAGCACCGTCTGGTCGACCGGGTCCCAGTTGACCGTGGCCATCTTCCTGTAGGCCAGCCCCTTCTTCATCAGCCGTGTGAAGAGCCACTGTTCCCAGCGGTAGTAATCGGGCCGGCAGGTGGCGATCTCGCGCGACCAGTCGTAGCCGAAGCCCAGCCGCCGCAGCTGACCCTTCATCGTCTCGATGTTGCGATAGGTCCACTCCGCCGGCGGCACCCCGTGCGCCAGGGCGGCGTTCTCGGCCGGCAGGCCGAAGGCATCCCAGCCCATGGGCTGCAACACGTTCTTTCCCTGCATGCGCTGGAAGCGGGCGATGACGTCGCCGATGGTGTAGTTGCGCACATGACCCATGTGGAGCTTCCCGCTGGGATAGGGAAACATGGACAGGCAATAGAACTTCTCGCGCGCATCGTCCTCGACGGCACGGAAGATGCCCTCGCGCTCCCATTCCGCCTGGGCTTCCTGCTCGATGCGATCGGGGAAATACTTCTCGCTCATGGGGGATGGAGATCCTGTGCCTGCGGGAGCGCAAAGGATACCCGAGCGCCGACCGGGCGGGCAAACGAATCCCTGGATAAAGCGGTCGGCAGCCCATACAATCGCCGAGAGGAACTCACGAAACAACACGGAGCCCTTCCATGAGCGAGCAGACCGGCACAGGAAAGGACGAGACCACCCGAAAGCTGGTGGAAGCGCACCACAGCATGCTGGAGCGGGTGCGCGAGCGCCTGGAGCACTTCGGGGAGGAGCTCGAGGAGGCGCTCCGCCACGCCCGCGAGAAGGCCGTCGAACTCGGCGAGCTGACGAAGGAGGAAGCCGAGCGGATCGCCGAACGCATCCGACTGGACATTCGTGGCGAGAAGCTGATCCAGGGCTACGACCGGATGCTCGAGCGGGTGCGCGAGCGCATGGAGCATTCGGGCGAGACACTGGAGCAGGCCATCGAACATGCGCGCGAGAAGGCCGTGGAACTCAACGAGCTCACGCGCGAGGAAGCCGAGAAGATCGGCGACTACATCCGCCGCGACATGCAGGAGGCGGCCCGCTACCTGGCCGAGACGGGCGGCGAGCTGCGGGACTGGCTGAAATTCGACCTCGAGCTGGTCGAGGAACGGCTGCTGGAAGCCATGCTGTCGGTGGCCGACAAGACCACCGTGGAACTGATCCAGTTCAGGGAACAGTTGGAAGAGATGGCCGTCTATCGCACGGGCGAGATCACCGGCCCCGGCATTCTCGAATGCCGCAACTGCGGCGAGCGCCTGCACTTCTACCACACCGGCCACATCCCGCCGTGCCCGAAATGTCACGGCACCGAATTCAGGCGCATCTCCTGGCTGGAGGAATGACGGCTGTCTCAACGCGGATGAATGCCTGGCACAAAAACAATATAGCCACGGAAAACACGGAAAGGGTATAGCCACGGAATCCACGGAACCCACTGAAATGATGATGTTTGATTATTCTCAAGCGAGGGAGTGAGCAGCGCGCAACACCGCAGTCAGGTTTCGCAGCAGTTTTTCAACAGCCTATTGGCTCATCTGTCTTTTTTGATTCAGTTTCTTACCGTGGCCCCAGTCCATTTGTTCATTGCAGCATTACCGATATGCAATCTTCACTTTCCGTGGATTCAGTGGATTCCGTGGCCATTCCTTCCCCAGTCATCCCGGAAGCCCGCGCAGAGGGCTATCCGGGATC
>JALVEM010000251.1 GCA_027030825.1 Thiohalobacter sp. | reverse complement strand
TGACATGGACAAGAAGAAGGACAAGATGAAGAAGGCCATGGAGGGCAAGTGCGGCGAAGGCAAGTGTGGCGGGATGATGAAGAACAAGGCCGACGGAGCCGCGAACAAGATGAAGGAAGGCAAGTGCGGAGACATGGACAAGAAGAAGGACAAGATGAAGAAGGCCATGGAAGGCAAATGTGGCGAAGGCAAGTGTGGCGGGATGATGAAGTGAAGGCAGGCCGGTCATGACTGAGGTGACCTGCCCCGTCAGCGGAGCCGGCCTCGGTCTGCGGCGGGTCCTGATGGACCCGCTCGCAGAGCGGGTGCCCGAGAGTATCGGATTCTTCGAGGTCGCCCCGGAGAACTGGATCGGCATCGGCGGCGCCATGGGAAGGCGGTTTCGTGAATTCACGGAACGGTACCCGTTCGTCCTGCACGGACTCTCCCTTTCCATCGGCGGCCCCTCCCCCCTGGACGAGACCTTTCTTCGGAAGCTCGCCCGTTTCATGGACGAGCACGGCATCGACTGCTACACGGAGCACCTGAGCTACTGCAGCGACGACGGACACCTCTACGACCTGCTGCCCATCCCGTTCACGGAAGCCGCCATTCATTACGTGGCCGACCGCATCCGGCGCGTTCAGGACATCCTCGGCCGACGTATCGGCATGGAGAACGCCTCCTTCTACACCTATGCGCCCGGCAGCGAGATGAGCGAGATCGACTTCATCCTCGCCGTCATCGACGAAGCCGACTGCGATCTGCTGCTCGATGTCAACAATGTCTACGTCAACAGCGTGAACCACGGCTACGATCCGCTGGCCTTTCTTGACCGCATACCGGGCGAGCGGATCTGCTACCTCCACATCGCCGGCCATTACCGGGAGGCCGAGGACCTGATCGTGGACACACATGGCGCCGACGTCATCGACCCCGTCTGGCAGCTCCTCGAGGAGACCTATCGCCGCTTCGGCGTGTTGCCCACGCTGCTCGAACGCGACTTCAATATCCCGCCGCTGGAGACGCTGCTGATCGAAATCGACCGGATACGCGAGATCCAGGCCCGGTGCGGAAACGCCCATGACGCGCGAGAGAGTTCGAGTCACCATGCCCGAGGTGGATGAACTGCCGGACTTCCAGAGGCAGCAGTTCGCCTTTACCGGTCATCTGCGCGACCCGGACGGCCGGCCAGTGCCTGCCGGTGTCGAAGCACGGCGCATGGCCGTCTATCGCGAGCTGATCTACAACAACATCGAAGGCTTCCTGGCCTCGGCCTTCCCGGTCCTGCGCTCGCTCGACAGCGACGCGCTCTGGCACCACCGGGTACGCGAATTCCTGAAACACCATCGAGCGAAATCACCCTACTTCTCGGACATCCCCCGCGAATTCCTCCAGTTCCTGCAGACGTCCTACATCGTGCAGAAAGAAGATCCGCCCTTTCTTCTGGAACTGGCCCACTACGAATGGGTGGAGCTGGCGCTCGCGATACAGGAAGCAGACCTGCCCGAACCGACCGAGATCCCGGCCGAGCACATAACGGAGATGCCGCTGGCACTCTCGCCGCTGGCCTGGCCCCTTGCCTACACATGGCCTGTGCATCGCATCTCCGCCGACTACCGGCCGGAGACACCCCCTGAATCCCCCACCCGCCTCGTCGTGTGGCGCGATCGGGCAGACGAGGTCCGGTTTCTCGCGGTCAATGCCGCCAGCGCACGGCTGATCACGCTCATCGACGCCCTGCCTGCCGGCCGGCCGGCCCGCGAGGCCGTCGAACGTCTGGCGCAGGAAACCGGCCACCCCGATGTCGAATCCCTGCTCGCCGCCGCCGGAACCCAGCTTCAGGACTGGCTGGCGCGAGACATTCTCGTCGTGCAGAACGCTCCCCGGGTTACCCGGTCGCCATGAACCGCTTCAGGTTGACCACCTTTCCAGTTGGCTAAAGTCGTCTCGCCCTGCTGCCGCTCTCCCAACCAGGCGAACAGAACGAAAGCACCGGAACGATGGAGACCACGGCCTGGTATCTGGCGGCACTCGAGTTCATGGCGGCAAGCTTCGTGCTTGTGGTTGGCCTGGTCACCCTGACCGTCATCGTCATGTACGTCGTCGACGTCCGCCAGACGAAGCACGCCATCCGCCGCAATTATCCGGTCATCGGGCGATTCCGCTATTTCTTCGAGCATCTGGGCACTTTCCTGCGTCAGTACTTCTTCGCCATGGACCGCGAGGAGCTGCCCTTCAATCGCGCCGAGCGCAGCTGGGTCTATCGCGCCGCCAAGAATCTGGACAGTACCGTGGCCTTCGGTTCCACCCACGACATCCAGCATCCGGGCACCGTGATCTTCGCCAGCTGCCCATTCCCTCCGCTGGAAGAATCCGGGGGCACCGAGTCACCACCACTGCGAACCATCGGTGCCGACACCGAACATCCCTACATTCCCGGCTCCTTCTTCAACATCTCCGGCATGAGCTATGGTGCGCTCTCGAAACCCGCGATCGTGGCGCTCGCAAATGGGGCCCGCAAGGCGGGCTGCTGGCTCAACACCGGCGAAGGAGGCCTCTCACCCCTGCACCTCAAGGGTGGCTGCGACCTCGTCTTTCAGATCGGCACCGCCAAGTATGGGGTGCGTGACGAGCATGGACGCCTGAGCGATCGAAGGCTGCGCGAGGTCGCCGCCCACGAACAGGTGCGCATGTTCGAGATCAAGCTCAGCCAGGGCGCCAAGCCGGGCAAGGGCGGCATCCTTCCCGGCACCAAGGTCAACGAGGAGATCGCCCGCATTCG
>JALVEM010000250.1 GCA_027030825.1 Thiohalobacter sp. | reverse complement strand
CCGCCAAACCCCGCGTGAGTTTCCGGGTGCCGAACACCCTGACCGGCGAGGGCGAGCTCAGCGTCGACATCACGTTCGAGAGCCTCGACGATTTCTCGCCCGCGGCAGTGGCACGCAAGGTCGATGCCCTGAACCAGCTCCTCGAGGCCCGGACCCAGCTCGCCAATCTGCTGACCTACATGGACGGCAAGTCCCAGGCCGAGGAGCTGATCGCCAAGGTGCTCAACGACCCGGCACTGCTGAAATCCCTGGCTGCGGCGCCCAAACCGCAGGAAGGCCCGGCCGACGAAGACAAGGAATCGAACTGAGGAGGATCCATCATGGCAGAGACCGAGACCGGCGCCACCCCGGAAACCGGCCAGGAAGCGACCGCACTGGCCGAGAACGAATTCGCCAGGCTGCTGGAGAAGGAATTCAAGCCCAAGACCGAACGCGCGAAAGAGGCCATCGAGAGCGCCGTCCGCACCCTGGCGGAGCAGGCGCTCTCGCAGACCGCCCTGGTGTCGGAAGACGCAGTCCGCTCCATCGAGGCCATCATCGCCGAGATCGACCGCAAGCTGTCGGAGCAGCTGAACCACATCCTGCATCACCCGGACTTCCAGCAGCTCGAGAGCGCCTGGCGTGGCCTGCACTATCTGGTCTCGAACACCGAGACCGACGAAATGCTCAAGATCAAGGTCTTCAACATCTCCAAGAAGGACCTGCACAAGACGCTCAAGAAGTTCAAGGGCGCCAACTGGGACCAGAGCCCGATCTTCAAGCGCATCTATGAAGAAGAATACGGCCAGTTCGGCGGCGAGCCCTACGGCTGCCTGGTGGGCGACTACTATTTCGATCACAGCCCGCAGGACGTCGAACTGCTGCGCGAGATGGGCAAGATCGCAGCCGCTTCCCACTGCCCCTTCATCTCCGGCGCCGCGCCGTCGCTGCTGAACATGGAGAGCTGGCAGGAACTCAGTCAGCCACGCGATCTGGCCAAGATCTTCCAGACGCCGGAATACGCAGCCTGGAACTCGCTGCGCGAGTCGGAGGATTCGCGCTACATCGGCCTGACCATGCCCCGCTTCCTCGGGCGGCTCCCCTACGGCAGCAAGACCGAGCCGGTCGAGGAATTCGATTTCGAGGAACAGACCGAGGGCGATCACAACCGTTTCCTGTGGGTCAATTCGGCCTATGCCATGGGCACCAACATCACCCGCGCCTTCAAACTCTACGGCTGGTGCAGCCGCATCCGCGGCGTGGAATCCGGCGGTGCCGTGACCAATCTGCCGACCTATACCTTCCCCACCGACGATGGCGGTGTGGACATGAAGTGTCCGACCGAGATCGCCATCAGCGACCGACGGGAGGCCGAACTCGCGCGTCTGGGCCTGATGCCGCTGATCCACAAGAAGAACACCGACTTCGCCGCCTTCATCGGCGCCCAGTCGCTGCACAAGCCGGCCGAATACGACGATCCGGACGCCACGGCCAACGCCCGGCTGGCGGCACGCCTGCCCTACATCTTCGCGGTGTCGCGCTTCGCGCATTACCTCAAGGCCATCGTGCGCGACAAGATCGGCTCCTTCAAGGAGAAGGAGGACATGGAACGCTGGCTCAACAACTGGATCATGAATTATGTCGAGCCGGATCCCGCGAATGCCAGCGAGGAAGCCAAGGCACGGCGGCCGCTCGCCGATGCCGAAGTGAGGATCGAGGAGAACGAGGACGATCCCGGCTACTACCGGGCCTTCTTCTACCTGCGCCCGCACTATCAGCTCGAAGGCCTGACGGTCTCGTTGCGGCTGGTGTCCAAACTGCCTTCCCAGAAGGCGGGCGAAGCCGGGTGAACCCGAAGAATGGAATGAACGACTGACACGATCGAAAAGGGAGAAACATCATGGCCATCGACATGTTCATGAAGATCGAGGGGATCGACGGGGAATCGACCGACGACAAGCACAAGAACTGGATCGAGCTGCGCTCCTTCAGCTGGGGTGTCTCCCAGCCGGCCTCGGTCGCCAGCAGCACCGGCGGTCGCACGGCCGGTCGTGCCGATTTCAAGGACTTCACCGTGACCAAGCTTCTCGACAAGTCCAGCCCCAACATCTATCTCTACTGCGCCAACGGCAAGCACATTCCCAAGGTGACGATCGAGTTCTGCCTGGCCACCGGAGACAAGCACACCTTCATGAAATTCGTCATGGAGGACGTGATCGTCTCCTCCGCCAGCCCCGGAGGCCAGTCCCTGGACGAGGAGCACCGGCCACTGGAAACCGTGACCCTCAACTACGGCAAGATCGAGTGGGAGTACACGCCCATCGACCATACGGGCAAGAAGGGCGCCGCCATCAAGCAGGGCTGGGATCTCGAAACCAACAAGCAGAAGTAACCCATGGAGCCCGAAGAAGCCCTGCGCCAGGGCGACCTTCCGGCGGCCCTGTCGGGTCTGGAGGATCGGGTCCGCAAGGACCCGACCGAGGCCCGGCATCGCATCTTTCTGTTCCAGCTTCTGGCCGTGATCGGGGAATGGGAACGGGCGCTGAAGCAGCTCCGGGCCCTTGCCGATCTCGACGCCGCGCACATGCCGCTGGCCTGGACCTATCGCGCCGCCATCCAGGGCGAGGTCTTTCGCGAAAAGGTCTTTCGCGGCGAGGCCACCCCGCCCCTGTTCGGGGACCCGGCAGCCTGGACCGCGTTGCTGCTCGAGGCCCTGCGACTGACCGTGACGGGCGAAGAAGACAAGGGTGAAAAACTGCGGATGGAAGCCTTCGAGAGCGCGCCGGCGGTGTCCGGACGCA
>JALVEM010000249.1 GCA_027030825.1 Thiohalobacter sp. | reverse complement strand
CCGTCCCTGCGCGCCCGCATGCGCTCGGCCTGTCCGGACTGTCCAGGGCCCTGGGTCGGCGTGGGCATCGGCAGCAGCGAGCCGTTCAAGCAATGGGGCGGCGATCGATTCGCTGCCCTGATACGCAGGTTGCACGATACCCATGGCGGCAGTTTCTTCCTGCTCGGCGGACCGGCGGAAGCCGACCTCGCCGACTCGATCCTCGCCGCCACGTCCGGCATCCCGGTCGTTCCGGTGCTGGAGCGGCCGATCCGGGATCTCGTCGGGCTGATCGCGGAATGCGATCTCTACGTGGGCAACGACACCGGCTTTCTCAACATCGCCGCGGCCCTCGATGTGCCTGCCGTCGGCCTGTTCGGCGGTTCGCCGCCGCTGGGCCATGATCCCCGGATCCTGCCCGTTCTCCCGGAAGACGGCAGCCGGCCCTGGTATGGTTCGCCTTTCATGGACCGGATCTCCGTTGACCGGGTGGTTGCGGTGGCCGGGGAGCGACTGGAATCCTTGCGATGAAAAGACTCGTTCGGGACAACTGGCGCTGGTGGCTGATACTCTCCTGTGTGCCGCTGTTCGCCACCAAGACGCTGTTCAACGCGCCCATGGCGGTGATGATGATCCTGGGCATCGTCACGGTGGTGCGAACACCCGACCGCATCCTGCGCGATCCTTCGCTGCGGCTGCTCGGTCTGCTGTTCCTCTGTTTCGAGGTGCCGATCCTGGTCTCGCTGCCGGACGCCGTGGCGCTGCGCCGGGCGGCCTCCACTGCGCTGGTGGATCTGCGGTTCTATTTCGCCGGCATCTTCGTCATCGACACACTGAAAGACGCCAGGGCGCGCAGATGCCTGTTCGCCGGAACCGTGATCATCGGCATCGTCTGGTGTGCCGATGCGCTGCTGCAGATGCTGCTGGGCCGGGATCTTCTCGGTTATCCCTACAACGGCAGCCGCCCCACCGGCATTTTCCATCCCAAGTATCGGATCGGGACCGTGACCGCTGCCCTGTTCCCGGTGTTGCTCGAAGGCATCAGGCGATATGCCGCCATCCGGCGGCTGGCCTGGCTGGCCTTGCCTGTCGTGCTGGCGGTCATCGTGCTGAGCGGCAATCGCAACGCCTGGCTCATGCTGGCCGCGGGACTGCTGGGCTACGGGGTGTATCTGGCCTTCCTGCTGGATCGCCGCACCCTCGTGCGTGCCGGGGGCGGCAGCCTGGCCGTGCTGGCGCTGGTGCTGATCGCCGCCTTCCGGCATCCTGCCTTCCAGCAGCGGGTCGACCAGACGCTGGGACTGTTTCGTGACGATCCGCAGGCCGTGGACATGGCCACGGGCATGAGACTCTCCCTGTGGAAGACGGCCTGGAACATGTATCGCGCGCACTGGATCAACGGCGTGGGACCGCGGGGTTTCCGCTACGACTATCTCCGGCACGCCGGACCGGATGACTACTGGGTGGCGAATTTCGATCCCGGGGAGCAGAAATATCCGCAATCGCATCCGCATCAGATGCTGCTCGAGGTCATGGCCGAGACGGGTACGATCGGGCTGATCGGCTATCTGTTGCTGCTCGCCCTGCTGATCAATGGCCTGCGCACCACGCCGAGCAACTGCCGGATGCACGTCTGGCCCTGGGGGGTCGCCACGCTGGTGGCCTGGTTTCCGGGCAATGCGCACATGGCCCTGTATGCGAGCTACTGGGGCACCATCGCCTGGTGGCTGCTGCTGGTGACGGTGGGCATGCGGGAGGCCTGCCGTCGGGAGCGGGCATGAGGCATCTCGTCATCAAGCTCGGTGCGCTCGGAGACGTGATTCTGGCCACCGCGCTCATCCGCCGCCTTCTGGAGTCTCGTCCCGACGTGGCGCATACGCTGCTCACCACGCCGGCCTTCGCAACCCTGTTCGCGGGCTGGTCCGGCCTGGAGGTGGTGGCCATTCCGCGCCACGGTGCGCGCAACATGTGGCGCGCCGTGCGCTTCATGCGGCGGGGCGGGTTCTCCAGGGTCTACGATTTCCAGTCGAACGATCGCACAGGGCTCATGGTTGCGCTCTCCGGGATTCCGGAGCGGGTCGGGAACCATCCGCGCTTTCCCTACACCCATCATCCGCCGACGGTCTACAGCAGCGAGATCCACATCTTCGAGCGCATGAACCAGGTCCTGGCCAGTGCCGGCATCGCGCCGGCCGAGCCACAACCGCATCTGCCTCCGACCGAATCGGACCGTGCCCATGTCGCCTCCTGGCTGGAGACCCACGGCCTGAGCCCCGGCGGTTTCGTGCTGTGTCATGCCGGCGCCAGCGCGCGCTGGCCCAGCAAGCGCTGGCCGCATTTCGCGGCACTCGCCCGCCGGCTCGAACGCGAAGCGGGCCTGCCCGTGGTCTGGCTGGGCGCCGGCGAGGACGCAGAGGACAACCGGGCACTGGCCGCCGAGGCGGGCATCGACGCCACCGGCGCGTTCAGCATCGTGCAGCTGGCCGAGATCGGCCGGAAGGCCCGGTTTGCAGTGACCAACGACTCCGGCCCCATGCACGTGCTGTCCGCATCCGCCATCCCCGTATTCGCCTTCTTCGGTCCGACCAACTGGGTCAAGAACCATGCGCTCGGCCAGGCCGGGCGGGTGCTGCGGCACCCGCTCGAGTGCAGCCCCTGTCATCGGGGCGTCTGCCCGCCGGAGAAGGGGCATGCCTGCCTTGCGGAGCTGGCTGTGGAGACGGTCTGGGAACGGCTGCGGGCCGAACACCTGGTGCCATGAAGAAGGGAGTCCGGCCATGATTCGGGTGCTGCACGTGGGGGATCTGGGGCTCAAGCAATACGG
>JALVEM010000248.1 GCA_027030825.1 Thiohalobacter sp. | reverse complement strand
ACTACCAGAACAATGTCGAGCTGATGAACACGTCGAAGCAGCTGCTGCTCGCGACACTGCGGCTCGGTCAGTAGGAGACAGGCAGATGATCGATCCGATCGATACCAGCACGCTGTCGGACATCGGACTGCGCTCGATCGAAGAGGCACAGCGCAAGGACGACGAGAAGAACAGGCTGGGGCAGGAGGATTTCCTCAAGCTCATGGTCGCCCAGCTTCGCAACCAGGATCCCCTGAAGCCCATGGAGAACGGTGACTTCCTGGCCCAGATGGCGCAGTTCGGCACGGTTTCGGGCATCAATGATCTGCAGAAATCCTTCGCTTCGCTCAGCGAGTCGCTGGTCTCCAACCAGGCCCTGCAGGCCGCCAGCCTGGTCGGGCGCGATGTCATGGCGGCCACCGGCGCCGGCGTGCTGGGCGAATCCGAAGGTCTGCGCGGCCTCGTCGAGCTGCCGGAGAGCACACAGTCGCTGGTGCTCAACATCACGGATGCCAGCGGGCGACTCGTTCGCCGTCTGGAGCTGGGCACCCAGGCCGCGGGCGAGGTTCCGTTCCAGTGGGACGGTTTCGGTGACGACGGCAAGCGGGCAGCGCCCGGTACCTATTACATCACGGCCGAGGCCCGCTACGGCGATCGCACCGAGGCCGTGGAAACCCTGACGGCCAATCGTGTCGATGCCGTCATGCTCGGCCAGGGCGGCATCGTGGTGAGTCTCGCAGGTAGTGGCGAGATCGATTTCAACGAGATTCGCAGGATTCTCTGAACAGGAGGGAACGACATGCCTTTCCGCATTGCACTGAGTGGCCTGAACGCCGCTTCTTCCGACCTCAAGGTCACCGGAAACAATATCGCCAATGCCAGCACCACCGGCTTCAAGTCCTCCCGTTCCGAATTCGCCGACGTCTACGCCACCTCGCTCGCGGGTGTCAGCAACACCGCGGTCGGTGGCGGCGTGCGGCTGGCCCGGGTGGCCCAGCAGTTCTCCCAGGGCAATGTCGAGTTCACCAACAACAACCTGGATCTCGCCATCAACGGCGAAGGGTTCTTCGTGCTGAGCGACAACGGCGCCAACGTCTACACCCGCGCCGGTGCCTTCAGCATCGACCGTGAAGGCTACGTGGTCAACAGCAACGGCCAGCGCCTGCAGGTTTTCCAGCCCATCGGCGGCAGCAGCACCAGTTTCGACACCGGTTCGCTTGCGGACCTGCAGATCTCGCTTGCCGAGGGTGCGCCGCGGGCCACATCGAACGTGGATCTATCGGTCAACCTGGATGCCGGGGAGAGCACGACGGGCACGGCCGCCAGCATCAATCCATCCGATCCGTCCACCTACAACTATTCCACTTCCTATACGGTCTATGATTCCTTCGGGGAATCGCACGCCGCCTCCATGTATTTCCTGCGCGATTCCTCCAATCCGCTGCAGTGGCATGTGCTGATGACGCTGGACGGAACCACCGTGACCAGAAACAGTGGCGCCGATACCACCACGACGCTGACCTTCAATACCGACGGCTCGCTCAGCACTCCGACTACGGTGACCTATGATGCGTTCACGCCATCGAACGGAGCTTCACCGATCACGCTAACCGTGGACTTTGCCGACCTCACCCAGTACGGCAGCGACTACTCCGTGAACGGACTCATTCAGAACGGCTACACCACCGGCAAGCTGACCGGACTGAACATCGACGATACCGGCGTGGTATCGGCCCGCTATACCAACGGCCAGTCCACGGCGCTCGGCAAGATCGCGCTGGCGACCTTCCCGAACGTGCAGGGGCTGCAACAGCTGGGCGATACCAACTGGGCCGAGACCTTCGCGGCCGGCGACCGCATCATCGGCGAGGCGGGCACCTCCAGCTTCGGGCTCATCCAGTCCGGTGCACTGGAGGCCTCCAACGTGGACATCGCCGAGCAGCTCATCAACCTGATCACGGCACAGCGCAACTTCCAGGCCAACTCGCAGGTGATCAGCACGGCCGACACCGTCACCCAGACCATCATCAACATCCGCTAGGAGTGATCCGGAATGGACCGTCTGCTGTTCGTCGCCGCCAGTGGCCTGCGCCAGATCGCCCAGGCCCAGGAGGTCAATGCCAACAACCTGGCCAACGCCTCGACCGTGGGCTTCCAGGCCGATCTCGCGCAGGCCAGGGCGCTCTATCTCAATGGTCCTTATTATCCCGACCGCGTGTTTTCGGCCACGGAATCGCCGGCAGTCGACTTCTCCAAGGGTGGCATCCGGCAGACGGGGCGGGATCTGGACGTGGCCGTCCGCGGCCAGGGCTGGATCGCCGTGCAGGCGCCCGACGGCAGCGAGGCCTATACCCGGCGTGGCGACCTGCGCATCTCGCCCGAGGGGCTGCTCGAGACGGGCAACGGTCTGCCGGTGCTCGGCGACGGCGGCCCCATCATCATTCCGCCCCACCAGAAGCTCGACATCGGCAACGACGGCACGGTCTCCGTGCAGCCGCTGGGCCAGCAGGCCGCTGGGCTGGCGGTGATCGGACGCATCAAGCTGGTCTCGCCCCGCCCGGAGGACCTGGTCAAGGGCAGCGACGGCCTGTTGCGCCGCCGCGACGGTCTGCCGGCGGAACCCTCGGCCGAGGTCTCGCTGGTGAGCGGAGCGCTCGAGAGCAGCAACGTGAGCCTGGTCGAGTCGCTCACCGAGATGATTGCGCTTTCCAGACGTTTCGAGGCACAGGTCAAGCTGCTGGATGCAGCCAAGCGCAACGACGAGGCATCGTCCCGCCTCATGAACATCCAGGGCTGACGCCCGCTGAATCCAAGGGAGTGAAGACATGAACAAG
>JALVEM010000247.1 GCA_027030825.1 Thiohalobacter sp. | reverse complement strand
ATCCGACTGTGGCGACACTGGTACATTCGGTCCCTGCCCTTTCAGGTTCTTTCCATGTTCAGGACGAATTCTGTCACTTGTATATAGGTGCTGCATTGACATCAATCAAGTGTCGGCAGGAAAAAATTCCCTTCCCCCATGTTTCCATGGGGAAATGGTGCGGCCACTTCCCTGTGGCCACGAACCGGGATCGTCCGGCACGGCTCAATCGTGCCGCTTCCTCACCGGGAGGCTGATCCGGCCGAAGAAATCGGGCCCTGCGCCCTCCGGCGGCTGAATGAAGGTCGGGTCGATCGCCGAGACCGGCGCCGGCACGGGTGGATTGCCGGGCCGGGTGGAATCCACCGTCTGCACGCGACCGAGCGCGTAAAGATCGGCCGTCACCCGCCGGCCGGGCAGCGAGTCCAGGTAGCGGCGCAACAGATGGGTGGCATGGACGAAGGTATCCGGCGCCACCTGTTTCACCCGCGGCCCCTGCACCAGCCCTTCGGTATTGACCGGCTCCGAGAGGTAGATCGGGCTCGCATAGTCGTCCGGATCGGCGAGCGTGAGGAACTTCAGCCCCGTGCCGCCGAAGGTCCGGCAGTTGCGGCTGACGGAATCGCCATGCGGATAGCAGGAGGCGAGAACGTAGCGACGGCTGTCGTCGATGGGCACGCCGGCGACATGGGTCGCCACGATACGCCCCCCCGAACTGCTGAAGGGTCGGTTGTCCAGGTCGATCAACTGGTGCATGTTGGAAGAGAAACCGAGATACCAGCCACCGCGCTGCAGGAAGGGATTGCGGTGATAGACCGCATCCAGCACACCCTCCAGCGAATCCACGATCGACTTGCCGGAGAATTCGGCCACTGCCACGGCAGGTGCGATCGGGAACAACGAGAACAGGTCGCGCAGAGTGATCTCGCCCGTACGCCTGCCATCGGCGAACACGGCATCTGCCGGCACCTCGTTGACGGACAGGATGGGCGTGCCGAAACGGAATCCGTTGGTCATGCCCAGCACATGGAGCGTGGCCCATTGCGGCTCCATGCCGGCCAGCGGCAGGGCGACCTCGCGCAGGGCGTCCGCGATGAAGTTATTGACGACATTCTCGAGATCGTCATGGCGGGCGAGCAGCACATCGGTGTAACCCACGACGGTGTCGAGATCGTCGACCAGCTGGATTCCCTTCGATGTCACATCGCCGCAGCTGCCGCCCGGGCAGAAACCGCCGGGGAGGAAACTGTGACGCTCGACGATGCCGTCCTCGCCGGCGACGAAGGGTTCCTCGGCATCGGCGACCAGCGCCGCCATCTCGGGATCCTCCGGCACCGAGTCATCCACGGGAATCGCCCGCCAGCGGAAATCGCGGATGCGCCCGTTGCGTACCTTGAGATCCAGGCGACCCAGATAGAGATCCTCTCCGGTCTCCACCACGATGGCCGCATTGCGGGCCAGCAGATGGCGGGCCCTGTGACCGATGCGCTCACGGGTCGGGTCGGTACGCAACACCCGATCACGCGTCACGAGCAGCGCCCCGAGCGTCACCTCGTGAGTGTGCGCGGAGAACACCACATCCACTTCCGGGAATTCGCGCCCGATCTGAATGTTCTGCGCCAGTCCCAGCTCCGAGAGCACCACGATGAGTCCGGCGCCCTGCTGCTTCACTTCCTCGATCAGGCCGGGCAGCTCTTCCGTCCCCTGGGTGAAACGCAAGCCGATGTTGAAAACCCTCGACTGCTGGGGAACGATGGCCGCCGTGATGCCGATCACCGCAATCCGTTCGCCTGCGACATCGAACAGTCGGTAGGGTGGCAGGACACGCTTGTGGTGGAGCTGTGGTGGCAGTGGAGGTGACACGTTGTAGAGATTGGCCGCGATCGTCGGGAAGGTGGCGGCCGTCACTCCCGGGCCGTCATAGGCATCCGCCATCACCCGGATGTTGGGCGGCAGCGGCGGCCTGGGGCCGAAGGTCGCGAAGCGGTTGCGGAACACCGCGGGGCCATAGCCGAAATCCCAGTTGCCGGGCGTGAAGGCATCGATGCCGAAGGCGTTGAGCGCCGGCATGATGGCATCGCCCACGGTGAACAGGGTCTCGGCAGTGCCATGCGTGCTGTCTCCCACCGCCAGGAGCAGACTGTTCGGGTTCTCCTCGCGAATCTCGTCCACCAGGGTCTTGAGCTTGGCCAGACCGCCACCCCGGGTGACGTAACGCTCGGTGCCGTCCGGCTGCTTGATGATGCCGGCATGCGGCATCAGATTGCCGTGAGTGTCGGCCAGCTGTATGAGCGTGATTTCGGATCCCTTGTGTGCCTGAACACTCTGCATGCCGAGTCCGAACGCCATGCAGATCCCGAGCGCCCAGCGGGCACCGGAAGGTTTCATGAGGGTTTTCATCGACTTCCTCCTTCAGTGAAGCGGATCGAGTCCGCCTTGTATCCGGTGCGGCCATCGGCCGCACCACCTGCCCCTCGAGACAGATCGCGGAAATCCTTCTCCTTGTGCGTATTTCCCCTATGGATCGATAATCTGCAGGGATGATTTATTCGCCCTTGCCGCCAACCCGAATCTCGCCCTTCATGCCTGCCTCGTAATGCCCGGGCACGAGACAGGCGAAGTCGATCTTGCCGGTAAAGGTCGAATCACATCGCCGTGCGCCTGATCCGATCCACGATTCACACACCTCCTAACTCCTCACCCCTCACGCCTCACTTCCCTTTTCTTCCAGAGCAGAAAGACCGCCGGAATCACCAGCAACGTGAGCACCGTGGCGCTGACCATGCCGCCGACCATGGGCGCGGCGATGCGTCGCATCACTTCCGAACCGGTACCGC
>JALVEM010000246.1 GCA_027030825.1 Thiohalobacter sp. | reverse complement strand
CGACCAGAAAGCCGCCGATCTGCGCCGGTGTAGCCTGGCCGGTCATGATCAGGCGCATGACGTCCGCCATCTCCCCGGAGGAGAGGTCACGGCGTTCCGTCACTGCGCGAATCGCTTGCTGCATGTCCATGGTGTGTGCCCCTTCGGCATTCATCGCCGCAGTTGTCCAACGAGATCCTTCAAGCCTCTCCGATTCAAAACGCAGAGAGCACAGAGGCGCGGAGAGCGCAGAGCGAGTTCAGGTTCATCCAAGGCAAATTCCCGAAATATTTCACGCTAAACCCTTTGCTTTCCCAGGATCCATGAAGACCACGATTCCTCCGTGTTCTCTGCGTCTCTGCGTACTCTGCGCCATGTATCGTAAACGCCCAAGGATTCCACAGGATTCCGCGACTACCCGTTCTGGTCGAGAAAGTTCTTCAGCAACCGGTGGCCGTGTTCGGTGAGGATGGACTCGGGATGGAACTGCACCCCCTCGACCGACAGCTCGCGGTGGCGCACGCCCATGATCTCGTCCATCTGTCCCTCTTTCTCGGTCCAGGCGGTGACCTCAAGGCACTCGGGCAGGCTTTCCCTGTCGATCACCAGCGAGTGGTAACGGGTGGCCTCGAAGGGGTTCTCGAGCCCGCGGAACACGCCCAGGTCCCGGTGATGGATCATGGAGGTCTTGCCGTGCATGATCTCGCCGGCGTGCACGATGCGCCCGCCGAATGCCACACCGATGCTCTGGTGCCCGAGGCAGACGCCCAGGATCGGAATCCGCCCGGCATAGGTGCGGATCGTCTCCACCGAGATGCCCGCCTCCGCCGGCGTGCAGGGCCCCGGCGAGATCACGATCCGGTCCGGCGCCATGGTCTCGATCTCCGTCACCCGGATCTCGTCGTTGCGCACCACGCGCACCTCCGCGCCCAGCTCGCCCAGATACTGGACCAGATTCCAGGTGAAGGAATCGTAGTTGTCGATCATCAATACGTTCATTCGAGCTTCTCTGATTCAAACGCAAAGGCCGCAAAGACGCAAAGGGCGCAAAGAGAACTCATTGTGTCAATTGATGAACCACACGCCGAATCCCGTGTCTTAGCGCGGTTTCATTGAAGTTGATCAAGAGTCCAAGCCGCTTGCCCGTCAGGCGAAGATATGTCAGCAATTGTGCCTTGTGCCTCTCGTGGATCTTGTCCACGGCTTTCAGTTCCACCACCACACTGTCTTCCACCAGCATGTCCATCCGGTAGGCTTCCGTGATGACGACACCCTTGTAACGAACCGTTACCGGAACCTCGGTCTTCACATCGAAGCCGCCATACTGCAATTCCCGGCTCAAGCAAATACGGTAGGCCGACTCCAGCAATCCCGGACCCAGGTGCCGATGCACCTCGATGGCAGCACCGATGATCCTGTGTGACAAGGCGTCGACATCCATGTTCAGCCCTCACAATCATGAAATCTTTGCGCCCTCTGCGTCTTTGCGTCCTTTGCGTTACGGAACAGCGACGTCAACAAGTACGCAAACGTTACGCCTCACTCCTCACTCTCCTCCAGCCGCAGGCCGCGGGCGGCGAGGGCGACGGCGCGGAAGATGGCGCGGCCCTTGTTCATGGTTTCCTTCCACTCCAGCCGGGGTACGGAGTCGTAGACGATGCCGGCGCCGGCCTGGATGTGCAGCTTCCCGTCCTTGATGACGGCGGTGCGGATGGCGATGGCGGTGTCCATGTTGCCGTTCCAGCCGATGTAGCCGACAGCGCCGGCGTAGATGCCGCGCTTGACCGGCTCCAGCTCGTCGATGATCTCCATGGCGCGGATCTTGGGCGCGCCGCTGACGGTGCCCGCCGGGAAGGTGGCGCGCAGCACATCGATCGGCCCCAGTCCGGGCTTCAGGTCGCCCTCGACGTTGGAGACGATGTGCATGACGTGCGAATAGCGCTCGATGACCATCTTCTCGGTCAGCCGCACGCTGCCGGTGACGGCGATGCGCCCCACGTCGTTGCGGCCGAGATCGATGAGCATCAGGTGCTCGGCGAGTTCCTTGGGATCGGCCAGCAGCTCGGCCTCCAGGGCACGGTCCTCGGCCTCGTCATGGCCGCGTCGGCGCGTGCCGGCGATCGGGCGCACGGTCACCACGCCCTCTTCCAGACGCACCAGGATCTCGGGCGAGGAACCGACGATCTGGAAATCGCCGAGATCCAGATAATACATGTAGGGCGAGGGATTGAGCGTGCGCAGCGCCCGGTAGAGGTCGATGGGCCGGGCATCGAAGGGGATCGATAGGCGCTGCGAGAGCACCACCTGCATGACGTCCCCTTCCACGATGTATTCCCTGCAACGCTCGACGGCGGCCTCGAAGCCCGCCTGCGTGAAATCGGAGACGAAATCGCTCTCGTCGACGGCCCGTGCCTCGGGCGCCTCGGGTCGCGGCGCCCCACCGGCGGACAGGCGCCGCTCGAGCTCGTCCAGGCGCGCCTGCGCCGCCGCCCAGGCATCCGGCTTGCACGGGTCGGCATGGACGACCAGCGACAGCACGCCGCGCAGGTTGTCGAAGACGACCACCTCCTCGGAGAGCAGCAGCAGGATGTCGGGGGTGCCGAGGGGATCGGGCTTGTCCCAGCGGGCCAGCCGGGGCTCGATGTAGCGCACGGTGTCGTAGCCGAAGTAGCCGACCAGCCCGCCGTAGAAGCGCGGGAGGCCCGGCAGGTCCGGTACCCGGAACTGCTGGCGGTAGGCCTCGATCCAGGCGAGCGGATCCTGCGTGTCCTGGACCTCCACGCACTCCTCGCCCTCGTAGCGGCGGACCTGATGGCCGCGCACCTCGATGCGGGAGGCGGCCGGC
>JALVEM010000245.1 GCA_027030825.1 Thiohalobacter sp. | reverse complement strand
GGCGGCTTATTCGCCAGCGCTGGCTCGCTGGCGTAGAGATCAGCCAGCCACGGCTGGACCTCTACCGGCACCAGACGGCGCATAACGGCGCTGGAGGCGAGTTGCCGGCCAACCAATGGGTCTATAGGGGTCCAGACCAATCTATCGCCAGCGGGCGACTCACGGCGTCCTAGGCGGTGCCAGCAGGCCGGGCTGCTGCCCCAGCGCTCTCTCCGCAGCAGCAGGCGTGGGGAAGCGTAGTACCAGCGGCGAATCAACGTGCCGTCTGGGGTTGCCTCGATCTCAACGTAGGGGTCTGCGTCGATCTCCTGCTGGATTTGTCGGTTGAGGTTACGGGTGCGTACGGCGGCTCGTTGCCGCTCACGCACGATGGTGCGCTTGCGGGAGGCGCTGCCGCCACGGCCAGCAGCCGCGGGATAGAACGTGCCGTCTGGGCGGCGGCGATATTTACGTCGCATCGGGTCCCGCGGGTCGTACCACAAGTCGGTGCCAGGGTAGCGGATCAAGCGCTTTGCCAGGGGTTTGGAACTATCCATTGAAATGCTCCTATCTGAATGGGTTGGGTTATGTGTGTGGACATAGAGTATATTACTCTAAATCACTAAAATTTTATTTTTTGAGTTAAGGGGTAGTAAGTGGTTGATTCTTGGTAGCATATTAGAGGGCGATGATATTCAAAAAATAGTAAATTAGCGCAATCGGGGTGCGCCTTATTTACTTTTCTGTAATATCGAGTTTTAACCTTTTTCTCTACAAAGATTATCATAAAAATTTGCGCTTTTCCTTTGGCGACAAGGACTTACCATACATCCAGCGTTGTGTGGAATTTCAAATTATCAACCATGCTTTTTTCCTTAAAAATCAATAGCTTATCCTGCACTAACTTCAAAAAATTTTTCTCACAGAGAGTTAGGCGATTATTGTTAAAAACCCAAGATGTTGTGGCGTCTGAGATTTTTCGTTTTTCAGTTACGACGTATAAACTGTTGATTCTGAACGAAAAATCGCGTTTCATGATTTTATCCCCCCGACACAAGACCCCATACCTATGTCTATAGATGGACAACACAGCATATTGACCTATGCGGATAATCGCCTATAATGGCCTGTATGAACGACCTGAAGATACTCAATCCGAAGCCCGTCACCACGCAGGAACGCGCCGCTGCTCTGGCCGCGCGCGACAAAACCCGTGCGGAGATTCTGCGCAGGCTGGCGGCCCGCCGCCTCGATGTGTCGATAGAGCAACTGCTGCAACGGCTCGTGGACCCAGACGACGAACTGACAGCTACTCAGGTCAAGGCGCTGGAGGTGGCGCTGGGTGTCAATCTCAAACTGCTGAACAAACTGGTGCCCGACACGCGCGCTGTTGAGGTTGGCGGCGGCGATAGCGGCCCGCTGGAGGTGGTTGTGCGTACCGCGTTCGATGAGTAAACTGCAAGCGTGTCTCCGCACAGCCCTGGCTCACCTCCTCCCCATTGACCGCCAGGGCATTGCCCGCTATGGTTCACCCATAGCGGGCTTTTTTATGAGGCCAGACATGCAGTTAAAGCACAATGCGACTCCCCGCGGCGCGGCGCCGGAGATTCTGCTGGCGCTCATGGTGGCTGATGGCGTGTACCGCGACGCCGGTGAGTCACTGACTGTGACCGAGATCACCGGCGCCACTCACTCGCCCGGCTCGCTGCACTACGTAGGGCTGGCGGCAGACCTGAGACTGCCGCGCAATCGGCCGGCTACTGAGGTGGTGCAGACGCTGCGCGATCGACTAGGGCCGGAATACGACGTAGTGATGGAGAAGACCCATATCCACGTCGAATTTCAGCCCAAGCGACCGACTCCGTGAGGTGGCACCATGACGCTAGACCCGGTAACGGCAGCATTCGACTTCGGCGGCAAGTTGATCGACCTGATCTCCGAAGCGATCCCTGACCCCGACAAACGCGCCGAAATTGTGGCGCAGATTCAACGCGACACCCTGGAATTCTCCCGCCTGATCCTGTCCACCAAGACCACGCCGCGCGTGGATGCGTTCGTCAAGCTCCTGTATGCCGCTCGTGACGTGGCTATACCCCTGTTCCGCCCGGTACTCGGCGCCCTGGCGACTGCTGCAGCCGCGTGGATGGCGTACAAGGGCGTCCAGGTGCCTGAGTGGATGGAAGCGCTACTGGCGGCTCTGTTCCCTGCCTGGGTGGCGTCCAGACACGCCAACAAGACCGCTGAGGCGGCGCACAAGGCCGAGGTCGAGAAGATCAAGGTACTGGCTGAGAGCCGCACCCGTGGGGCCGACGACGGCCCCACAGGTGTGACTGACCTGTTAGACCAATGGTAAGGAGGACGGCATGAATGAACTGACCGACATCCAGGTAACCGGCGACCCTGGCAGTTTCGTTGCGTGGGTGCTGCTGGCAATCGCCGTAGCAGCCGGCGTGTGGTACTGGCGCAAACGCCAGAAGTGAGGACGACATGACTGCACCGTATATTAACCCCAATACCCTGTCAGAGCCACCGCTGTCTGTGCGTGCAGAGTCCGCCAGTGGGTACACCTACGTGGGTGAGGCCGCACCCGGCGCCGCTGAGGGCGACCCGGTATGGCGGATTCAGCGTATCGATAGCAGTGGTAATACGCTATGGGCGAATGGTGCTCCGTCATTCATCCATAAGTGGACTGACCGCACAAGTCTGCCGTATCTGTGAGCTTGCCGTTGTGAGCGAGAGCATACAAGTGAATGACGAAGAAGTATTAAGGCTGCTTGTACGCGAGAGCGTGCGAGAAGGGATCAAGGCGTACCATCAGGAGTTCGGTTTGACGCCGGACCATTGGGCGCATCTGCGACGGGAGTATGAGCGGTCTAAGCAAAACGGGAATATCGTAAGGCGGACGTTGATCGGCACGGTGCTGGCGCTGGCCCTAGCGTTCGGATACAACGCCATTACTGACCATGTGGCGAAGATTGTGAGCCAGCATATTGACCAGCGTTCGGGTGATAGAGGGGTAGAGAAATGAGTATTGGGAGCTTAGTAAGGGCAGGAAAAATTTTAGGTGTCGGTGGGAAAGCATCTACTTTCACTCCGTCGGCTTATTCCGGCAACAAATCTGCAACCACGAATGTCTCTGGGCAATCGCTGCCGATTGCGACGGGAGCCGGAAAGGTCCGCATCAAGAATCTCGATTCGACGAATTTCGCCATGGTGGCGTTCGGGGAATCTGCGTCGGCTGCCGAGGCGAATACTGCGGATGGGATTGTTGTGTCTGCCGGCGAGGAAACCACGCTCGGCATCCCAGATGGCGCGACGCATCTTGCGTATGTGGGTGACACGGCAACCGTTCTGCTGAACATCGTGCAGGGGGTGTAATGTGGCGCAGATTCTGCGAACCGACAAGGGCGTCGTAGGCGGGGCGAATCTACACCAGGATGCGTGCGGAATTGCATTCGACGACAAGGCCGTCACGCTCGGGCGTAGTGGGCAGATCAATTATTTCGACGGGCAAGGGTGGACGGAAACCTATACCGGGCTTGCCCCGGGGTCAGGAGAGATGATCTGCATTACGTCTCATGGCAACATCTTCGCCTCGTTCACCGGCTCCAACAAGGTCTATCGATCCATTGACGGGGGTAAGGCATTCTCCGTCTGCTATACGTTCCCGGCATCTACTGCTACCACGCACGCGATAGCGGAGGACGCCGATGGTGTGCTGTTCATGGCCAGCTACGACACCGCCCCGACGGGATCAGCGGATGGCGGCCAGCTGCTGAAATCGATGGATGGTGGCGCGTCCTGGTCCGACATCACCGCGAATCTGGCGATGACGTATGCGCGGCATTCTCACGCCGTGATCTACGATCACTATCGGGATGCGCTCATTGTCACGGGTGGCGACTCGACTGGCCAATACATGCAGTATTCGACCGATGGCGGTAATACCTGGTCTATCTGGAACGTGCTGGATCAGGTCACCCTCGTCATCCCAATGCGACATGGACTCGTGATCTGCTCGGATCATTCGTCCGACCGCGATCTCTATTTCGCTGAGACGTTGGGCGGCCCTGTCGTGTCGGTGTATCACCCGGACATCAATACCTCCGTACCGGCAAACAACGGTTTTGTATGGCACGGAGAATACGATGACGATAGTGGTCTGGTATGGGTTGCCTATCAGGAGGGAGACTTTTACCGTGTCGTGGCGTCCGATGATGGCGGATTCAACTGGCAGGTGCTGCTCGACGGACAACCTGGTACTGATGGCGTGTTCGCGCGAGGTCGGACCTATTTCACGGATCGCGCAAAGAAGCACGGGGTGTATTCCGATCCCGGCATTCGGTTTTCTGCGGCGTCAGATAGTGGGATCAAACCCTATGCCTGTTATGCCTACAAAGTGCTACCCGCCTCATTCCGTGGATTCCGTGTTGATGCGGTGAATGGGAGCGATCTTGGTGACGGATATTCGGCTCCGATGAAGGAGCTGCTCGACAGCCCGGACCTCGCTGTAGTGGCCCCGCTCATCATGGAATCTGATTGGGGCGAAGCCGCGTGGTTTCAGTCGGTCGTGGAGATCGACGGCCAGGGTAAATACGGGTTCACGGGCGCAGCGGAATCCGCAACCGATCGGGTGACGGCGGATTTCGAGTCCGGTCTGTCCGCGCCGTGGACCACGGGTACTATTGGCAGTGGGACTATCGACACCGCGTCCACGACGAACCCAAAGACAGGCACCAAGTGTATGCGCATTGTCTGCCCAAGTGGGACGAGTGGTGCGTACATCAGAAACGATATGGTATCGCCTGACGGAAAAGAATATTGGGGAGAGGCAGATTTTTATATCAGCGCACTTCCTACCGGCGGCGATTATTTGTCTCTGATGTTTACTGGCGGGCAATCGAACTGCGAGTTGAGGGTCCGTGCTGGCGGCCGTCTCGAATATTACTACTACGATACGGTCAACAAGGCGCACGGATACCTATCTGCTGCATCGCCAAGCGGTGGAGCAAAGACGATTTCGGCAGGGACCTATGTCGAGGTGCGGATGCGGCTCAAAGTGCTTGACGGTGGACGCGGGCGTGTCACCGTGTGGCTCGATAACGTGCTGGCGCTCGACATGATCGGCGTTAGGACGAACGACGAGGCAAACGGGAAAACGCCGACGCAGATGCGCTTTGGCGCCAAGGCTAACTACGCTGTAACAGTTGATATTGACAACGTAGTGATGCAGACGGAAGCCAATCCGAGAATGACGCTGGGCGGCGCTGTATTCAAAGCGACGGGCGCCGTTGCCAGGGGTCTGAAACAGCACAGTCAACAGGTGCTGATGTCGTCCGCGTCTGGGCGTCTGATCGGGTGTGTAGCGAACAACCCGACCATAGGCGCGCCGTATAAGCTCGCTGGAGCAAACAGTGAGTTTGTGCACGGGACGCTGGTCGGAGGAACCAATGGCATTGTCAACGTCAGTGGGTCCGCCGCTGTACGCAACAGCATCTTCGTCGGGCAATCAGGTAAGGCGATCGTGCCCAATGCAACGCCCGCAGTCGAGGGGAACATTTACTACGGCACGACATACGGCGTAACGCCGGATGCGACTGATCAGAATATCGACCCACAACTATCTGACCCTGGCAACGGCGATTTCACCCCGACCGCGCAGGAGGCCATCAATGGCGGCGTAAAGTGGTGGGGGACTGATCCGAATCCCGTCGGCGCAGACGGAGAGCCGTTCTGCGATTGGGGGCCCAGCGTTGGCGCAATTCAAAGCAAGCGACACAAATTCCACCCAACAAACTTGTAGATCAACCGTATGCCCAGTAAGACTCGCAAACAGCATAACTTCATGGCCATGTGCGCCAGCTCCAAAGGCCGCGCCAAGGCTAAAGGCAAGTGCCCGCCGAAGAAGGTGGCCAAGGAGTTCATGAAGGCGGACAAGGCCCGTACCAGGAAACGCAAGCGGTGAAGGTCGACCTCCCCAATGGTTGGCGCCCACGCAAGTACCAGCTCCCGCTCTGGCGCTATCTGGCGAACGGCGGGAAGCGAGGGGTTGCTGTATGGCATCGACGCGCTGGGAAGGATGATCTGGCGCTTCACTGGACCGCGGTCGCTGCTCATCTACGACCGGCGACCTATTGGCACATGCTCCCCCAATACGCTCAGGGTAGGAAAGCCGTATGGGAGGCAGTGAACCCGCATACTGGCGTGCGTCGTATAGACGAGGCGTTTCCGCCAGCGCTTCGGAAACGTACCGACAATCAGACGATGACCATAGAGCTGAAAAATGGTTCCATGTGGCACGTCGTCGGTTCGGACAACTACAACTCGCTGGTAGGCTCGCCGCCCGCCGGCGTTGTGCTTTCAGAATGGGCCATCGCTGACCCTGCAGCCTGGGGCTATTTGCGTCCGATCCTGGACGAGAACGAAGGATGGGCACTGTTCATCTATACCCCTCGCGGCAGGAACCATGGATGGGACACCTATCAGTTTGCGTTAGGGCATGATGGCTGGTATGCAGAACGGCTCAGTGCCCGCGATACAGGCGTTTTCACTGAAGACCAACTCCAGGCTGCCCTGGCGGAGTACCAAAGCATCTACACGCCGGACATCGGCGAAATGCTGTTCAAGCAGGAGTACCTATGTTCGTTTGAAGGCGGTGTGCTAGGCGCCTACTACGCCAGTATTATCGACGAACTGGAGGAGAAGGGGCGGATCACAGACGTGCCATACGATAGCGCCATGCAAGTCCATACATGGTGGGACCTAGGTATGGCGGATAGTACAGCGATATGGTTCGTACAGCATGGACCTTTCGAGACGCGCGTCATTGACTACTATGAGAACCATGGCGTAGGCCTAGAGCACTATGTGAAGGTATTGCAGGAGAAAGGATACGTGTACGGCCAGCATGTGGCGCCGCATGACATTGAGGTACGCGAGCTGGGTTCTGGCAAGTCGCGTAAAGAAGTAGCGCTGTCTCTTGGTATTAGATTCGACGTAGCGCCGCGCATGCAGGTTATCGACGGCATCAACGCGGTACGCCAACTGTTGCCTAGGTGCTATTTTGACAGGGAAAAGACTCAGAAAGGGTTAGATGCGCTTCGGCAATACAGAACAAGTTATGATGAAAAGCTGCGGGTGTTTCGCAAAACGCCGCTACATGATTGGACAAGTCATGCGGCAGATGCATTCAGGTATGGTGCCATTACGAGGGCGCCGGCGAACCCACAGGAGCTGAAGGATGCTGAAGTGTATGTGATGCCGCAGATAGACGCGGGCGGGTGGATGCTATGAACAAGCAAGATATGAAGGTGATTGAACAAGCAGTCTGGCGGATGAAATTGGTAGAAGAAGCGACCAACGAGCAGCGCCGCCAGATGCAGGACGACCTTGATTTTTACACGGGCGACCAATGGCCGGCATCTATCTTGAAGCAGCGACAACTGGACTGCCGACCTGCACTTGTCATCAATAAGCTACCTGCATACGTACGGCAAGTAGTGAACGATATTCGCCAGATGCGCCCCGGCATCAAGGTCAAGGCAGTTGATTCGCAAGCCGATCCACGGACAGCCAATATGCTCACTGGCATGATCCGTGCCATCGAGCAGGATAGTAACGCGGAGTCGGCCTACGATTGGGCTGCAGAATGCGCCGTGAAGATCGGCATCGGCTATTGGCGGATTATCACTGAATACGACGAAGGGCAGACGTTCGATCAGGTTGTCCGCATCAAACGCATACGTGATCCGTTTTCTGTCTATATCGACCCGTATGCAGAAGAGCAAGATGCTTCTGACATGCGCTTCGCCCTGGTAGAGACTTGGATACCTAAAAACCAGTTCGAGACGCGCTACCCTAACGCCGAGGCCGAATGGCAAGGCGGTGATGGCTCCCCTGGTCGTAATTGGTACAGGAAGGATGCCGTGCGTGTGGCCGAGTATTGGACCGTAGAGGAGGAGCAGGTTGACCTTTCGCTAATGCCGGATGGGCGGGTTCTGTTTGGTGCGTTCGACGAAGCGGTGCAGACACGGAAAATGAGCCGCCGCGTTGTGCGCCAATATCTGCTAACGGCACAAGAGGTATTGGATGAGACTGTTTGGCCTGGACAACACATCCCGATTATCCGTGTGGTTGGCGTTGAAGAACTCAAGGAAGGGCGGTCGCTGTACAAGGGTATGGTGCATGATTTGATCGACAGCCAGCGGCAATACAACTACATGCGTTCGGCTTCTGCGGAGCGTGTTGCGTTGGCGCCTCGCGCCCCGTTTATCGGCCCGCGTGGTGCTTTCAGCGACCCTAAATGGAAGTATGCCAACGTAAAGAACTATCCATATTTGGAGTATGACGGCAACGTCATGCCGCAACGGCAGCCGGGGCCGGATGCTAGCCCTGGCCTTATCGCTGAAGCGGAGGCGGCCAGCGAGGAGCTGAAGTCCATAACCGGCATACATGATGCGGCCTTGGGTGCACCCAGCAACGAGATCAGTGGGCTGGCCATCAGTCGGCGCAAAGTAGAGTCGGATATTTCCAACTTCCACTACATGGATAACTTGGCCAAGGCCATGCGGTATAGCGGTCGTGTGCTGGTGGAGTTGATCCCACAGATTTATCGCAGTGGGCGTATAGTCAAGATTCTTGGTATTGACGGCCAGGAGCAAACGGTGCCGATTGGCCAGCAAACTACTGACGAAACCGGCAAGCCTGTTGTCTATGAACCGGATGTTGGGCGTTACAACGTCGTGGTGGATGTTGGGCCGAGCTATACGACCCAACGTGAGGAAACAGTAGAAACGCTACTTGAGTTCTTGAAGATTCGTCCGGATGCTGGCGAGCTTGTGGGCGACATTATCGCGCGCAATCTTGATCTACCGGAATCCGAGGAGCTGGCCAAGCGGTTCAGAGCTGTTGTGCCGCCGGAAGTGTTGCAAGGTGAGAATCCGCAAATCGCAGCCATTATCCAGCAGAATCAGCAACAGGTACAGCAATTGACGGAGGTTGTACAGCAGTTGCAGACGGCGCTGAATGTTGCGCAAACCAAACTGGCAGACAAAGAAAAAGAGCTGTTGCTCAAGGAGCGGGAGATCGAACGTAAATATTTGGAGCAGTATCAAGACTTTGTAGCAAAAATCGCTGAAATGGAGCTAAAATATCAGCAGACACCTGATCTTGACATTCCTGAAATGCCTGCAGGTGAGGAAGAAGGTCGGGAAGTAGAGGAAACCGACGCCTCTTAATTCGTCGGGCGTATATCCGTGGAGGACCACGCTATGAACCAACAGGTTGGTGAACCTGCAGAGGCCGCAACTATTGTGTCGGATAATCCGGCAGATGAGGGATCGGCCAACCTCGAAACTCAGCACCCCGAAGAAGGAGTACAGCCGTCTGAAGGGCAGCACTCCGCTGAGGGGGCAGATGGCAGTAACGACGAAGGAGAGAAAGGCAAGAAGTCGAAGGGTGGATTCCAGCAGCGGATCGACCGCCTGACTCGGGAAAAATACGAGGCGATGCGTCGGGCACAGGCCCTGGAGCAGCGTCTCGCGGAGTTGGAACGCCAAGTGCAGCCTGACTCCAAGATCAACATTCCCGAGGACGGGCTGCCGCCGATGCCGACGCCGGAACAGTTCGGTTATGACGAGGAAGCCTACACCGCAGCGATGAAGGAGTGGGCTGACGCGCGCGCTGCCAAGGCTCAAGAGGTGGCGCTTCAGCAGATCGAACAGCAACGGCTACAGCAAGAGGCGCTGCGCCAACAGGCCGAACTGGCCCAAAAGGTGCAAGCTGCTCAGGAAAAGTACCCTGACTTCGTAGAGAAGGTGATGGACCCCAGCCTGCCCAGCCTGCAGGAAGTCAATCCTGCGGCTTTCGAGGCAGTGCTGTCGTCGGACAAGATGGCTGACGTGGCCTATTACCTCGCCAACAACCCGCAAGAGGTATTCGATCTCGCGGGCGTGCCTCCGGTCGAAGCTGTCAAGCGGATTGCGTACATCGAAGCCAAGTTCAGTGGCAAAGGTGGCGCAGCTCCCGCTGCAGCGCAACAAACGGCACCGCCGCCCAAGACGGTTAGCGGCTCAGCGCAGCCTGCTACTGATCTTGATAAGGTGAGCGACATTGACGAGTGGATGCGTAAGCGGTGGGAGCAGTTGAGTAACTGACTTCTATCGAGGTAACCGAAAATGGCAAACACTCTGCTTACCCCCAGCATGATTACGCGGGAAGCCCTGCGTATCCTGCACCAAAAGCTGTCCTTTGTGGGCACCATCAACCGCCAGTATGACAACTCTTTCGCTCAGGAAGGTGCGAAGATCGGTTCGTCCCTGCGCATCCGGCGTCCGGTCGAATACATCACCTACACCGGCGCTACCATGGCGACCGACAGCACTGCG